>NZ_DBGS01000065.1:17190-85959 GCF_002295455.1 Thalassospira sp. UBA848
GCGTCCGGATGCCTGAGGACGATTTTCTTAAAACTAACCTGTATTAGTTCGTCCGGGGCCCAATCGGTGTAAAAGAACAGTCTTCATTGAATGTTCTGCGATGTTGGATCGCAGGCGGCAAAATGTCGCCTCGAATTCAGATCAAGAAAAGGTCTCTTTCTGCAGGTATCAAGCAGGGGGCCTTTTTGAGCGCTGTATTAACCAGCAATTCTCCACCCATTTGAAAATTGAGAGGTCTGTTCGCCTTCGAGATTGCGAACGCCTCAAAAGGCAAAAGAGCGGTGATTTGTTGATCGCTGTTTGCACGCGAAAAATCCCGGACATTCGAACTATTCATCTGCCCTTTTGGAGGACACGATATGAACTATCCCGATTGGTTGAAACCCTATGTTCTTGGCGCGGCTTCCGGTGCGGCGCTTGCAATGGTGGTCGGTTTTACATGGGGAGGCTGGATGACGGGCAGCGATGCGCGTCAGATGTCAAAGACGATGTCCCATGACAATGTGATTGCGGCATTGGTGCCGATCTGTGTTGCCAAGGCAAACGCGGATTCAAGTCGTGAAGCAAAACTTGAAACAATTCGCGACACCTCACGCTATCAGCAACGAGAAGCCCTGATGGATGCTGGCTGGGCGACAATGCCGGGCACAGAAATTCCAAACCGTGATCTTGCTCAAGCCTGTTTCGATGCGCTTGAACCAGAGTTGTGATAGCCGCCGAAATCAAGGAAATGAACACAGTGTCAGAACAGAGGAATACCTTTCCGTTGCCGCCAGAGGTGACTGCCTTGGAGCGGCGCGTGCCCCCTATGCAGAGCGTATTGAAAGCTGCGGGCGGGTTGAGCGTGTAAGGATGGTAAAAAAGAACAGCATCTGGGAACTCAGTGTGGATGGCGTTTTTCGGGCGCACTACCATGACCGGGATCACGCCCTTGCCGCCGAGGCTCTTGCGAAGCTGTCATTGTCATGAGCGCCAGTCGCACGGTTGCTTCGTTGCCGCACTATGGACTGTCAGGACAAAGCAAATGCGCTTGAGCATCGGTTGCCATTTTGAGTACGAGCTGCAGCAGATCACACCAATGATTGCCCTTCTGAATGTGCATCATTCCCGTGTGGATGATCTGGAGGGCGAAGATCGCCTGCAGACAGTGCCGGAAGTGGCGCAAACGCCCTATATCGACGGGTTCGGAAATGTCTGTACCCGTTTGATTGCGCCGGTCGGTACTTTTGTCCTGAAGTCAGACGGGATGATTTTTGACGACGGATCGGAGGATGAGCAATGCCGGGATGCAGAACAGCATGCGGTGGAAGACTTGCCTTCTGAGGTACTGGTTTACCTGCTGGGCAGCCGATATTGTGATACAGATCTTCTGTCAAATGAAGCCTGGCGGCTTTTTGAAAACACGCCACCCGGATCCGCCAGGGTTCAGGCGATATGCGATTTCGTTCATGGGCATATCGCGTTTGGATATTTGGATGCGCGCGCGACGCGTACCGCATCTGAAGCGCTATATGAACAACGTGGTGTTTGTCGCGACTTCACGCATCTTGCGATTGCATTGTGTCGCTGCATGAACATACCGGCGCGATATTGCACCGGGTATCTCAGTGATATTGGTGAACCTCTTCCGCATCCAAGCGGTGATTTTGCTGCATGGATGGAAGTTTATCTTTCCGGCCGATGGTGGGTTTTCGATCCCAGAAACAATTCCCCGCGGATCGGGCGTGTCCTGATTGCCAGAGGACGGGATGCGGCGGATGTGCCGCTATTGCAAACCTTTGGCGAGAGCACGTTGCGCGATTTCCGGGTGTGGACAGAAGAAATATGATTTTCCGCCAATCTGAACCCGCACAAATCGCATATGCGGTGGTAAGGCAGCCTTATGTCGTCTCTTGAGCTGATCCATTCGACGATCTATCGCTATCGTCGGCCCGTTTTGCTTGGGCCGCACAAATTGATGCTTCGCCCGCGAGAAGTGCGTGACATCCGTCTGGTCTCCTTTGACGTCACGATGAACCCGCAGACGGAGTTAATCTGGACACATGATGTTGCGGACAATGCAATCGCAACGGCAAATTTCAAGGAGAAGACCGACTATCTTGAAATTGTAAGCCGCTCCAGGATCGAGATGAATACGACGCGATGGCCGGTCTTTGCGATTTCGGCATCGGCGTGCAACTTTCCGTTCTCATATTCAGATGATGAATGGATCGATCTTGGCGCGCTGACGGCTCAACATTATCCTGACCAGAATGGGCAGTTATCTGAGTGGGTGAACAGTTTCATTTTCAGCCGTCCGACCGATACGCTTTCGTTGCTCAAGGATATCAGCGCCGGGATTGCACAAAGGACGACCTATCAGATACGTGAAAGCGAGGGAACACAGACGCCGCTTGAAACGCTCGACAAACAGGAAGGGTCGTGTCGTGATTTTGCTGTTCTGTTCGTTGCCGCCGCCCGGTGTTTGGGGCTTGGTGCGCGTGTCGTGTCAGGGTATCTGGTGAACACGGATGGCTTGCTGAGCGGATCTGATGGTTCAGGGTCCACACATGCGTGGGCTGAGGTGTTTCTTCCCGGTGCAGGCTGGGTTGCTTTTGATCCAACAAATCGCAGTATTGGTTCTGGTAACCTGATTTCGGTTGCCGTGGTCCGGGAAATGTCCCAGGCGGTTCCTGTCTCGGGGCAATTCATCGGTGATAAAGACGATCTGCTTGAAATGAGCGTTGCGGTACGAATTACGGAAACCTAGGCCTCCTTGGACGTCTGCAGTGCAACGGCAAACACTTGCGGCCGGGTAGGTTGGTTTTGTGTTGCATCTTGGTCGAGCGTGAACTTGGCTAGCCCAGTTTCAGCGCGTTTCCACCCTTGATAATTCGGTCTATCAGGTTGTGAACCGCCTGATGATCTGTTTGAGTTGAAACTTGTTCCGGTACCGCGATATGCGCATTTTTCGCGTCTTCAAGAATGCCAGCAATATCTCCTGCACCGAGAATTCCGAGATCCCCCAAGCATATTAGAGTAGACTCGCATATCGAGAGCGCGGCGGATCCCTGGATATCCATTGCATAATTCATGGTTTTTGCTCTCTTCTAGGTTTTGGTTTGAAAAAAAACTGCGCGTCAGAAGCAGTATGTTCATACCATCCCCTCGTCCCGGCGCTGCAAACACAGGTTAGTTTGGCGAGGGTATTCTCATATCAGTGCGACACTGAGGGGCTCCGATATTTGATGAGGAGAACGAGTTTGATGCTTTCCCCGACCGAAGCCGTTTCAAAGAAGCTGAAAAACTATATCGATCTGACGGACCAAGAGCTTGATACGCTTGCAAGAATACCGGGAAGGTCGCTTGTGATTTCTGCTGGTGAGGACATCGTCCACGAAGGTCAAAGTGGACACCGTGCTTTTATTCTGCAGGACGGTTGGGTGATGTCCTACAAGTTGCTTCCCGAAGGTGCACGACAGGTCATTGATTTTCAGGTGCCAGGTGACTTTCTGGGATTGCGGAGTTTGCTGTTGCGTACGTCCGATCACAGCTTTGAGGCGGTCACAGATGTTCGGGTCGCAGAAGTCAAGGCACAGGACATGCTATCGGCATTCTCATCTTCGCCACGACTGGCGATGGCGATCCTGTGGGCTGTTTCCTGCGACGAGGCGATGGTTGTGGAGCATCTTGTCAATATCGGAAGGCGTTCAGCGATCGAACGAACCGCGCATTTTATTTTGGAACTTGGTGCGCGGCTCAGATTGATTGGTGTCGGCAATGCGCAGGGTTATCCGTGTCCATTGTCGCAATATCAACTTGCCGATACGCTCGGGCTGAGTGCCATTCACATCAATCGCGTCTTGCGCCAGTTGCGCGAACAGAAGTTACTGACTTTCCAAAAGGGACATGTTCGCTTCGATGATCTGGAGAAGCTGATCGAACTTGCCGAATTCGAAATGGGTTATCTGGATCAAGTTGGTCCGATCCTTGTAAAATGAAGTAACTGGGTGCGATACGCCGGGTTAAGAGAAATTTTTGCCAGCCAACCATTTTTCAATGTCAGCAAAAGCATTTTCCCCGGAGATGGTGCTACGTACTTTGATGTTGCGCCACGCAAGGCAGCTTCCAGTTGATCATTGTCAAGGGTGTCCACGATCAAAGCATTATGCTGATTGGTGTTCACAATGTTATGCCGTGCTAACTCCCCGAATTGTGAATGTATTGAAGGGCTGCGATCCGTCAGATTGCAGCCCTTTCTTTCTTGGTAGGTTCTGGCGTGGTTCTTATTCTGCCTGCTGAGCGTGCGTCTGACGAAACTCGGCGCCCGGGGCTTCGTGCAAGAAGCCGTTGGCAAAGTCCATCGGGAAACGCATTTCCTTCAGGCGGTGCCTGAGTTCTTCCGGATCGGTTTTACGCGCGAGAACCTGACGATAGAGATCCGAAACCTTGGTCATGTCCAGACTATGTGGCGACAGGCGGAACGCTGTCACACCGGCGTTTTGCATCTGTGCGATATTGTCCGACATTTCAACATAGTGGCTGGACAGGGTTTGCAACCCGTTGACCGCCAGAAACGGCGTATCGTCGAGTGTTTCGACATCCATGCCATCAATGTGGTCCCCGCAAACGTACCGACACCCATCCTTGTGCAGGCCCTGCGCCCGTGCTGAATAGCAGCGGGCCGAAATGGCCAAGGGCATTCGGCCAAATACCTGTACTTCAATCTCGGCTGCGGTCTGCGCGCCACATAATGCTGCGATAGAGGACATCGGTAGTTCCCATGGCAGGGCGATCCGTTTAGCGCCTTTTTCGGCAAAGTAGGACAGCGTCCCTTCATTATAGGTGTTGATGTAGGGCCCAATCATGTGCGGCTGACCTGCGAGTAGGCGCACAACCGAAATATCGTTGGCCTCAATCATAATGTCGGGCATCTGCGCAATGTCGCGTATTTGACTAACTTCGCGCTCATTCATCACCAGTGCGAGTGTCGAAAGAACAACTTCCTTACCGCTGCGCTGAAGTCGTTCGATAACGTCTGGGAGGTGCTTGTCAAAGAAGGGCATCCGTTTTGCGCAGACAACTTCGCCAACATGGACGGTATCGACGTCGGTTTCATCTGCAATGCGGCTGTAGAAATCCTTTTTGCGGTCCTCGTCCCAGTGAAAAAGAACCGGGCCCATAACAAGTCGCGATCTTTTCATTGCCAGCTCCTCCGGTATGCACCTGTGGTATCGCTTTGACCTTCACTCAGCGTGCTGAGTTTTGATCGCGCGTTGAGTTGTCCCTCGGCGATCTTGTCCAGTGATGTGCGAAAAGCGCCGACGACCTGCGATATATAGGCCTTCCCGCGTTGCCGCCCTTCGATCTTGAGCGCGGAAACGCCTGCATCTGCCAGTTCCGGCAGCATGGCGGTGACATCAAGGCTGGTGGGTTCTTCAAACAGATAGCCGGATTTGTCCATGGCACGAAACCGGCCTTTGCACAGCGTCGGATAGCCGACCTTTTCATCGCTGTCATAGATGTTGATGGTGAAGTTCCCCAGTCGGGAAACTGTCGTGTCGCCGCGTTCTTCATAGTGAACATGTGCTGCCGGCGAACAGACGCCGTTCATATTCGGACTTTCGCCCGTCGCGTATGAAGACAGTGAACAACGACCTTCGGCCATCACGCACATCCCGCCAAATGCGAATACTTCTGTTTCGACCTGTATGCGCTGATTAAGGGTGCGTATCTCATCAAGCGACAAAACACGGGGCAGCACAACGCGTCGTACACCGAATTCCTGATGATAAAATCGAATGGCTTCTTCGTTCGAGGCAGATGCCTGCACGGATAAATGCAAACGTGCGTCAGGATGATGATCGCGCGCATATCGCAGCAAACCGATATCAGCAAGGATGATGGCATCGACACCAATTGCCACGGCATCATCAACTGCCTTATGCCAGATTTCTTCCGCCCCGGCTTGCGGATAGGTATTGCAGGCAAGATAGACATGAACTCCGTGCTTGTGCGCGTGTTTGACGGCATCGCGTAATTCAGCACGTGAAAAGTTCAATCCCGGAAAGTTTCGGGCATTCGTTGCGTCCCGAAAACCGCAATATACAACATCAGCACCCGCCGCGACGGCGGCATGCAGGCTGGCAGGTGTTCCTGCAGGACAAACGAGTTCCATATTGAACCTGTGAATAGTTGTGGATCAGGGATTGGCGGGCAGCGCGAAATCATCCTTGGCCGCACCGGACGGTTTGGGGCGCCGTTGGCGGTTCCGCCTTTGTATTGTTTTCTCGATCTCAGCCAGTGTGGCCGCTTGCGCGGATGTGCGTTTTTCCACGCCGAGCAAACGTTTGGCGGTGGGGGACGTCAATGCATCTGCCGTCCGGTTCATGTCGTGCTGAAGTTGCCGATAAATCTTTTCGGCAAGGCCAAGTGCTGCCCCGGCTGCAGGGCCCATCACGCCAAAGCTTTCAGTCACAGCGGATCGCAGATCAATTGATTCTCCATCCAGGGCATTGCGAAGTGCGACAACAAGTTCGGTGCGTCCCTCGATCCGCAATGTGCGCGAAAAGAACAGTGCATCACCATCTGATGTCCCCTGAAGAAGCTCCAGCAGTGCGGGTAACGGTCCTGATATCTGTGCTGCGACAGTTTCTGCTTCGATACGTCTTGCGGGGCGGAGTTCAGGATGATCGGCATCTATTTTCAGATAGAATTGCACATCCAGATCGGTCGGTGAAATCAGAAGGGCGAAGGATTCTTGCTCTGCCACCCGTTCAAATACCGGTCTGTAGCGATGATGCATCGTCGCCATGGCGTGACGGCATATGGGCTCGACCAGAAGGGTTGGCGCATTGCGTATGAACGGGTTTGCCAGCAAAAATGGCGTAAAGGATGGATAGCTTTCTGTCACGGCATACTCCCACGGCATACTCCGGCGTTTTGCATGGCGAAGTATCACTGGCCCGGGCGGGTTGGCGTTTGATGTTTGTCAAATCACCGTGAGATTGGAATTACGCTTAGTTGGAACAACCCGACAGGATGTTACTTTGACGTAATAATCAAACAGAGCCGACCGCAACATTTTTTGGCATAAATCCATTTGACCATGGTCAACCTGCCAAATTATCGCTGGTTTAAACTCCCTTTCGTTTGCTGGATGCCGATCTTAGGGAGGACACCTTTATGCAAGATGCGTTGAACACGGCAACATTGGACGTTAAGCCCGCCGAACTGCTTGATCAGAGTCTGGGGGGCTTGATTTCATGTTTCCCCGGCGCAACGCTGGTTTTTCGTCGTCATCGCATCGGGTTTTGTTGTCATCCTGACCAGACACTTCAAGAAGCTGCAAAGCGCAAGGAACTTGATCCCCAAATGATTGCCGGGGAACTCTGCAAGCTTCCCAAGGGACCTTTGACCATGCCCGATGTGGGGGATGTTGATGGGTTTATCGATTTCATCCTTACGCGCTATCACGATGTTCACCGCGAAGAGTTGATCGAGCTGATTGCGCTGTCTCGCGAAATTGAAATTGTGCATGGTGACCATCCGGACGCGCCGGTAGGGCTGGCAGATGCATTGATGGAAATGGCAGAGCAACTTGATATGCACATGACCAAAGAGGAAAATATTCTTTTCCCGGCGATGCGTGAAATGAGCAGGAATACCTCGATTACGTCAGCACTTGCCATGCCTATCCATTGTATGCGCGAAGAGCATGACGATCACGGCCAAGCCATCCACAAACTGCAGAAATTGACAAACAATTGCACCTTGCCTGACGGGGTATGCGGTTCGTGGCGCAGGTTGTACAGCGCGATCGGTAAGCTGATCGAAGATCTTGTTGCACATATGTATCTGGAAAATTCGATCCTGTTCCCGCGTTTCGAATAGTCTGCTGCAAAATGTGACAGCGATGTCGTCGCGTGTTTTCTGTGACAAAGCCCTGCTGACTGGTAGGGCTTTTTTGCTGGACGGTGCACTTTGTATTATGGGCCTGACGGACTTGTTTGACATGGAACAATCCACCCCGGCCGGTTGAATGTTAGAGTTGTTCCAATGCTTAACTACAACCGCGTTTTTCCATGGAAACTTCATAATGAGAGATATTGATCGAATCTCGGGTGTTCTCCAGTCTGGGCGCTATTTCAAAAACTGGCCGAAAGACGACATTCTGGAACTGGCGTCATTGTGTACGTGGGTTCGGTATGATCCAGATACGGTAATCATCCATGCCGGAGACCCAGCATCGGCCCTTTTTCTGATTGTGAATGGGCATGTTGAGTTGTCCTACACGGACGGGGAGGGCAAGGACGGTGTTATTGATTTGCTGGGTGACGGACAGCTTGTGGGTGAGTGTGCGCTCGCACCGGAAGCCTGTTACGCCGTTTCAATCAAAACGCTGGACGCGACGACCGCCATCCGGATTGACGGCGCCGCCTTTGCCGATTTTCTCTCGGCGCACTTTGATCGGGCATTAACCATGATGTCAGTTGTAACAGAAAGACTATGTCAAATGTTGCGCCAGACCGAGGAACTGAAATGCCGGTCAGCGGCCCAACGTTTGGGGATATATTTGCTTGCAGATGCCGTTCCTGTCGGGGATGCGCATGAAACGCCGCTTACCGTGGAAAAGTCTGCGTTGGCGCGCAAGATTGGCATGACAAGCGAGACATTTTCCCGGGCGCTTAAAAAGTTGTCGGAACATGGCGTTTCCCAACATTCCAACGGGTACATCATCCGTATTGCAGATACCGAGATGCTGGCCGAGTGGTGTGGTTTATCAAGCAGTGAAGCCAGGGAGGAACAGTCTGATGGTTTCAAGGTCGCTGTCTAGCGCAGATCACGATGTAATCTTTCAGGTGCCGCTGTTGGCGGCACTTGGGGAAGAACGGCTTAAGACTCTGCTGGGAACATGCAAGGTCGAAAGCCATGCGCGGGGGGAACATCTTTTTCGGGCCGGTGATGTGGCCGAATATTTCTACATTCTTTTGTCCGGTCATTTGCGGCTTGTGAAAACCTCCTCGCAGGGGGATGAAACAGTGATGCATTTCCTGACCGAGGCCGGTTCCTTTGCGGAGGCAGTTTCCTTTGCGGGCCGGTCCTATCCGGTTGAATGCCAGGTCGTCGAGAATTGTGAAATCGTGGCCATTCCGCGCACGGCCTATCTTGGCATCCTCAAAAGCGCGCCTGACGTTGTCGGAGATGTACTGGCAAGCCTGTTGCGGTGGGAACGGTTCTTCCTTGAGGAAATCTATAAACTGCGCCATACGCGTCCGATCCAACGAATTGCTGCGTTTCTGATCGATTTTGAAGACCGAAATGGCGCGGCCATCGACGGCACAAGTGGCAAAAACTTTCCCGATAAGCGCCAGATTGCCAGCCGGATCGGTATTACACCAGAAACGTTTTCCCGGTCCTTGCGCAAACTTGAAGCATCCGGCGCCATATCGGCGGGGCCGAAACTGCAGATACTTGATCGTGAGGCACTTCTGGAACTGGCCCACTAGGTCAGCGGCGTTCCAAACGTTTGCCGGAAATGTCATCCAGTATGGGAGGCAAAGCTAGACCAGTTTTGCGCTTGGGAACTGTGCGAGCAATTTGTCTGCTTCGCCTTTATTCATAAGGCAAATTGCCGTGCTGAGCCCATCTGCCACAGCTGCCTTTGTTGCCGTTACACTAACCGCCGTTGGGCGTGCTTGTGCGGGACGGCCGGTACGCGGATCAAGAATGTGACCAACAAGGCCCGCCTGATCAAAGAAAGTGCCGTTCGGCAGTGATGTTGCCACGGCGTTGTCGCGCAACATTACCTTTCCTTTTCGAATTTCTGATCCGGTATTGATTGAAACAGGCCAGTCTTCACCTTCAGGGTGGCCGCCCAGTGCCGCGAACTCGCCGGTATTGATCAGGACGTTGTTCAATCCGTCATCACGAAGCAACTTGGCGATACGGTCTGCAACGTAGCCCTGGGCAATTCCATTCAGGGTCATTGCCATGTCTTGTTTTTTGAAGCTGACCTGGCTCTGATTGATAACAACCTTGTCCCAGCCTGTTCTTGAAAGCGTTTTACGGATCAATGCATTCTCGGGCGCCCGGCCTTCTGAATAGCTTTGCGCATAGAGTTGCCAAAGCGATTGAACCGTTGGATCAAAAAGCCCGCCACTTGCCCGGTTTATGGTCCCGCACAGTCCCAGGCATTCCAAAAGTTCGAAAGGCGGAGTGTTAACCACACCATCGCGGTTCAATTGTGCGAGCGTGGAATTTTCCCGATAGAGACTGAAGATATTTTCCAGTCGTTCAAGTTCGCGGGTTGCACGCAAAAGGATGTCATCAGCGTTGGGGTGCGACAGGCTGATCGATGCAGCAGACCCCATTGCAACGCCCTTCCAAGTGCGGACCGGATGCTGTGCCTTTAATGCAAACGGTGCAGCCGAGAGTGCGCCAGCGGCGGCAAATATGGTCAGAAACCGGCGTCGTGAAAAGTCGGGCATGGTGGACCTCATTCTTTGCGAAGTTTTTCAAGACGCGCACGATAATCGTCGTCATCTGGCACGATCGCCGTTTCGTGTGTCTCGGCGGATGGAGTGACGGGCGCAATGTTCAGAACCAGCACGTCATCAATGTCTTCAAGGCGCATTATCTGGCCGCCATGGTGACTGACGAAATTCTTGGCATCGTCCTGATCAGAGAAGGGAACAAGTTCCGGTGCCCCCATACCCCCGGTCTTGGCAGAGGCGACGACATAATGCGCGCTGGTTGCCGGTATCCAGTTTTCTTGTCCGACATTTTCCCAGTCATGGGCCCTGGACATGTCGGTGACGTAAATCGCACGGATTTTATAGTTTTGTTCGGGCATGCGTTCATAGGCAATGCCATCGCGAACCTGGCTGAAAAACAGGGGGTAGGGCAAACCTTCAAGATGAATTTGTGCCTTCGGGCCTGCATGCTCAAGAATGTTCATCTGGCAGAAATGTCCGACAGCTCCTTCGGTCATGGCGACCGGTGGCGGCATGGTATCTTTCGGTTGCTGCTGACATCCGGCAAGAATAAGCAGGCCGATTGTGACTGGAGATAGCGCAAGTCGGGTAATCATGGTGTCACCCTCCTGAAAATCTGCCAGGCGAGGACCGCGGCAATCACTGGCCAGATCAGAATGGATATCAGGGCATGAACAGCGGGGATGCTATTAGCAGCCCCCGTCAGGCCGGAGGCCGCAGCGGTCGCATCCGAAACGGCAAGGTTGTAGATCCGAAAAGCATCTGCCGGATTGCCGATTAACAGCCACGGAAAATAATGCGTTGTGAAGGTTCCGCCATCATCGGCGACGATGGCCGCCAAGAGGCCAAGATCATATAAAACGATCAGAACCAGCCAGAGCCCGATCACCAATCCTGCTGCTGCGCCGGGTCTGCGTGCGAATGCCGATATGCCATAACCTATGCCAAGGAATGTCGCGCCAAGAAGAAGCGACGACCAGAACAGGCGAAACAGTGCAGGGATGCCAACAAGGGCATTGGGGTCCGTTGCAATCGCAGCGACGGCGGCAATTCCGTAGCCGGCCGAGACGGCGATACTCAGGATCGCCAGATGGGCGATGAATTTCCCAAGGACCAGTTCCCCGCGCGCGACGGGATAGGTCAGAACAAGGGACAAGGTGCCGCGTTCGATTTCGCCTGCGATTGCGTCAAATGACATCAACAGTGCAACCAACGGCACAAGATACACCGCAAGGGATGTCAGGCTTGCGGTGGTGACGGACAGTTTATCCACACCAACTGCGCCGGTCGGGGCACTGCCCGCAGCAGATAACACAAGTGAAAACAACACCATCATCGCGACAGAGATCGCGACCCAGCGGTTACGAAGCGCAATGATGAATTCGCCATGGGCTGTTGCCAGAACCTTGTTCATGCGTTCCCCCGTTTGCTGAAATGGCTATAGATATCTTCCAGACTTGGCGGAATGACATCGACATCATCGACCAATGGCCCCAGTGCCGAGATATCGCCAAGACGTGCGAGCTTTTCCTGAGAATTGCACACCAGATCGACCATCACGCCGTTGCTGCGTTCCCCGGAAAGCTTTTGGGCGACCTCGTCCGCCTTGCCGCGTTGGGCGGATACCTGAAGGCGGATAGGCAGCGATGCCTGTTGACGCAGGTTTGCCAGGGTATCGTTTGCGACCATTACGCCTGACGAAAGAATCACGATCCTATCAGTTCTGGCTTCAACCTCAGTCAGGGCATGAGAAGACAAAAGAATTGCGGTGCCTTGTGCTGCCAGTTCATCAAGAATGACATAGAACTCGCGCCGTGATACCGGGTCGAGACCGCTTGTCGGTTCATCAAGGATCAGGAGTTTCGGTTCACCAATAAGCGCCTGAGCCATGCCGACACGTTGGCGCATTCCCTTGGAATAGGTTCCAATGCGGCGGTTTGCTGCTGCCCCCAATCCGACGCGTTCAAGAAGCGATGCGGCCTTTCGGGGATCTTCGCCGCGAAGTCGAAGATAATACCGAAGCTGTTCTTGTCCGGTCAGCGACGGATGAAAGGACGCGTTTTCCGCGAGATAGGCTGTTTGCATGCGGGCCCGGTAACTTCCGGGCGCAAGACCATGGACAGAAACCGTTCCCCCGTCGGCAGTGACAAGGCCGAGAATGATCTTCATCAGTGTCGACTTGCCGGCACCATTATGGCCGAGCAAGGCAACGCGTTCACCTGCGGCAACATCAAAGCCAACCGCATCAAGAACGGTATGGTCATCATAGCGTTTAGTGACTTGCGAGAGGGTCAGACACATTTTCAGTCCTTTCACGCAGCCAGACAGGATTGGCGCGAGCAGCCATTTCAAGGGAGACGATTTCTTCGGGAACCGGAATTTCGATCGGTTTCATGAGCGGGAAGCTGTCGACGACCCCGCCCGGCAAGGTTGCGGGGAAGTGTGCCTGGCTCCAGCGGATCAATTGAACGGCGGGTGATCCCAAAAGCATTCCGGCTGCGGGTTGGGACCATAAAATATGATCGACAAGATCGTTGGGCCGGAACCGGCTGTCAGCAATGCCGTTGCCATCAAGATCGAATACCGGATGATCGGACCAGAAATTTCCCCGGCCATCGAAACTCCATTCGACGTCACGGGTCCCGACATACTTGACCTGGGTTTTGTTGGCGATAAAGGCATTGCCTGTCAGGGCATTGCTTTCGGAACCAGCGGTGAAATGTATGCCGGTCTGGCAGCCCTCGAACCGGTTGTCCCCGATCAGATTGTGATGCGCGTTATAGATAAACAGGCATTTCCCGCCTGCGCCGCGTACCAGATTTCCGACCAGATCAGACTTGTTGGTATAGTTCAGCATCAAGCCCTGGTCACGATCAGCAAGAGACAGATTATCGCGCACCGTGATGCGGTTCGAATACATCAGGGCAAAACCAAGGTGATTGCCAATCGACACATTGCCCGAGATTTCTGAATCATGGGCATACATGTAATGCACCGCAAATCGCAGATCGCGCATCAGATTGCCACGGAAGACGCCGCGATTGGAGGTGTTCACGAAAATGCCGTCGCGCCCGAACTGGATCTCGTTGTTTTCGACCAGTGTGCCGGGCGCGTTCCAGACATATATGCCGTTGCCACGTGAATTCAGTCTGTGATCGCGGCGTCCGATAATGACATTTTCGCGCACCGTGGCTTGTTTGGCGCCGTGAATATCAACCCCATAGAGGTTTCCGAGGATGCGGTTATCCTCGACCAGAATACGTGCGGCTGTCCGATGGAGCTGGATGCCGGAATCAATTGTTTCATGTGCTGAACCCGAACCCGCGATCTCAAGCCCACGGATGGTGATATCCGTTCCGGTTACAGAAATGACGCTTCCGGTCTTGTTTCCATAAATTTTTGCTTTGCCCTGACCATCAATGGTGATGGGCCTATCGAGTTCTATGGGACCCTGATGGGGCCCCGGATCAAGCAGCAGCACATCGCCGGGGGCAGCCCCGGCGATGGCAGAGATCAGCGCCCCGTCAGTTGACGGCACAGA
This sequence comes from Thalassospira sp. UBA848, assembly GCF_002295455.1. Lineage (NCBI taxonomy): Bacteria > Pseudomonadati > Pseudomonadota > Alphaproteobacteria > Rhodospirillales > Thalassospiraceae > Thalassospira > Thalassospira sp. UBA848. The sequence goes on from NZ_DBGS01000065.1 coordinate 31,207, forward strand.
TTGCGTAGCCGCAAGAACCTGCAGCGGCAAGACAGCCATGGCCAAGATCATCATGACGGGGCGCAACATCACAGGTTAACTCCGCGGTTCAACGAACATACGGCCACGCATTTCCATGTGCAGGGCATGACAGAACCACTGGCAATAGTACCAGTAGACACCCGGTTTGGAGGCGACAAAGGTTGCCGATGCGGTTGCTTGTGGGCCGACCTCGAATGCAACGCCATGGTCCCCCATGGTGAAACCGTGTGTCAGGTCATCGATGTCGTCCATGTTGGTGATGATGACGGTTACTTCATCGCCTTCCTTGACCTTGAAGGACTCAAGGCTGAAGGTCGGTGCTGAAGAACTCATATAGACACGGACCTTGTTGCCATCGCGGACAACGGTTTCGGTCCAGTCGTCAATGTCGACGCCATCTGCCTCGGCTTGTTCGCGGGTTTTGGCCCACATCGGATCCTGACGATTCCAAACACTGGCCGGGGTGACCACCGACCGGTGAACAATGATCGAATCATGGGGTTCGGCGAATGTCGGACCATCATGCATAAGAACCAGATCATCGCCCTGCATCGAGAACAGCTGTTCGTTTTCTGGCTTAAGCGGGCCGACATTCAGGAAGCGGTCCTTGGAGAACTTGTTCATTGAAATGAACCATTTCCCGTCAGCTTCCAGAGTTTCCCCCATCGAGGTGGAGTTGTGGCCCGGCTGGTAATGGACATCGACCTTTTTGATGATCGGATCGACATTTTCACCAGCGTAGGCACGCACGGCTTTTTCAATGTTCCATTTGACCACCTGACTGTCGAGGAACAGGGTGGTCAGTGCGTTACCCTTACCGTCAAATGCGGTATGTAGCGGGCCAAGTCCCAGTTCCGGTTCGGCAACAACGGCGGAACGCGGTTCTGCGCCGTCATAGAACACGGCATCCAGCTTGGTGACATCAATCACCGATACAGTCGGGGAAAGCTTGCCGGCGATGCAAAGGTGCTTCTTGTCCGGTGCCATGTTACAGCCATGCGGGCTGTTGGGGATCGGGATGTATCGGGTGTAGTTCTTGTTCTTGCCTTTGCGGCCGTCGATAACTTTTACACCATTGAGTTCGATGTAATCGCCTGCTGCGATGCCTTTTTCGATTTCCTTGATGTTAAAGACAACAACGTGATCAAGCTCGGACGCGGTCATTTCCGCAAGGTTCATCCCCATTTCCGAGTTATAGCTGGTTGAAAAGGCATATTTGCCGTCATAGTCGGCGTCGGTGTTATCAAGGTTGCCCGATACCATGACCTGCCATGCTACCTGCATCTCGTCTGCGTCGATTGCAGTGTAGAAGTTTACGTATTGCGACGGATCATCAAGCACCTTGCCGTCATTGACCATCGGCGTCTCGTCCTCGCCATTGGCAAAGACATAGTTGGTACGCGGCCATTTTTGCGGACGCAGGCCGTGAATGGCCTTTGCGTTCGGGATTTCCAGGACCTTGTCAGCCTTCATGACATCGCAACGCACACGCGCCACACGCGTATTCGCCTTGTCATTCATGAACAGGAAACGGCCGTCATACTTGCCTTCGGTGAAGGACATATGGACGTGGTGCAAGTCGCCGTTATCATGGATCTTCTTGCCGTTGGCAGCGAGAAATTCCTTGGTTTTGGGCAACATGTTCTCGGTAAGAACATTCAGGCTTTCATTGGTCTGCCCCCAACCCGTTGCCGAGCAACGGTTGAAAACAGGGACGCGCATCAATTCACGCATGGACGGGATACCCAGAATGCGCATTTCGCCCGTCTGGCCCGACGACCAGAAACCGTAATACTCATCAAGCTGACCGGGGGCGAGGCTTGCCTCTGCGCCGGTTGAAGCCTGGGCGCTGCCAATCGAAAGGGCTGTTGCAGCACCGGTTGCGCCACCGACTGCTGCCAAGCGTGCAGCACCTGCCGCACCGGCAAAGGCAGCACCGCCAGCGGCTACGCCAAATAGATCGCGTCGGCTGATTCCGGGTTTGGATGTTTTGTCAGACATCATGACTTCTCCTTGAGATTTTGCTTGGTCGTCCGGGTCCGGTTCAGCGCTTTTTGTGCGCCTTCCGTGCTTGCCAAGAGGCTTTCCTGCCGCTTGAGTTTCTTGATCACGACCGGACAGATTTTTTCGCTTTGATACAGCACCTGACAGTGAAGGCAGTTGTGACACTCGTTGGGGTTGATTTCTCCTGTGGGGTGGATGGCTTGAACCATGCATTCATGCGCGCAGCTCTGGCAGGGGCTGCCGCATTCCTTGTAGCGTTTGAGCCAGTCAAACATGCGCATACGCGCCGGGATCGCGAGGGCTGCGCCCAATGGGCACAGATACCGGCAATAGAACCGTTCGACGAAAAGCCCGGCGCCAAGAAGGACAAGGGCGTAAAGAACAAACGGCCATGCCCGATCAAATTTGAGGATGATGGCGGTCTTGAAAGGTTCGACCTCGGCCAGTTTCTCCGCCTGATCAATGGAGGCCAGTATGGTGCCAAACAGGCCAAGGAAGATGATGTATTTCACCGCCCAGAGCCGTTCATGCAGCCCCCACGGAAGCGTCCATTGCGGGACATGGAAGAACTTGGCAATCCGGTTGGTCAGTTCCTGAAGCGCGCCAAACGGGCACAACCAGCCGCAATAGGCACCGCGCCCCCAGAAGATCAGCGCCGCAGCAACCGAGAACCACAGGATAAAGGTCAGTGGATCAAGCAGGAACGCTTCCCAGGTAAAGCCCGTCACAAGCGAGTTGGTCAGCGCCATAAGATTGACAACGGAAAGCTGAGCGTTGGCATACCAGCCAAGGAACACCAGCGTGACCGTCAGGAAGCAGATGCGGAACCAGAAGGTAAATTTTGCAGAACGTGTCAGGAAGCCCTGGAAGAAGAATGCAGCCGTCAGAACAATCAGCATGATGCTGAGCACGACGATTTCGACCGTCTTGTCACGCCATATCCGTTGCCAAAGGGCGGTTTTGGCAGCCTGTTCGTCGGTCGCGAAACCGGCCCCGGTTGAGTTGTCTGCCTCTGGCGTCCGCGGAACTAGCTTGGTCAGGTAGTTGGCTGGCGGCTGCCAGCCGATGTCAAAGGTTGTGTAGAGACGTTCAATTGCGCCGACATCACGATGGACAAGAAGTTCCAGACGCCAGGGTTGTGTCGGGTCAAAGTTGCTGCTTGCCGGGATCTTGAACAGATCCATCTCTTTGAATTGCGGTGCGCCATCGGTCATGATGTCACCAACACGGCGATGGTTGCGGTCGCGGAAACGTACCGACATATCGCCCTGAATAAGCTGGATACGGTCAAACAAGCCGCCGCGGACATATCCCGAACCCTTGAAGGAGTATTGTCCCCGGGCGGTAACAAGAATGGCTTCTTCGCCATCCTTGAGCCAGGTTTTCAGATTGTTGTAGCCGCGCTCGCCAAGTGTTGCCTTGCCAATGGCCGGGATGCTGACAAGCGAGACATACATGTCGATGAAGGTTTCTTCGGCCGGGGCTTCGATTGGCCGCTCAAGCGCCCTTGGATCATCCATCGTGGCAAAGGCATCGTTTACCTGACCGACATCAAGTGACATGCGACGAATAGTCCCGTCACCAACCAGTGTGAACCAGTCTTCCGGGGCGGTCGCATCCGATCTGATCTTGAATTGTGCTGCATTGGATTGCTCGGGGGCACTCAATCCACCCAATTCGAGCATGCGCGCAACCTTGATGCCCGAGCGCAGGATCGAGTCATCAATGACCATAATGGTCACCGTTGCACCGGAAATAATATTCAGCTCATGGTCTGCATCTTTTGTTGCGGCAACCAGGTCAAAGCCAACATATCCCTCGGTGAGTGACGCGATCCGCTCTTCTGGAATGCCAATAAGAACAATCGGTTCTGAATGCTTGACCAGTTTGACACCGATGATCCGGGCCTGTGAGTCAACAGCGACCATCACATGGATCGGTTTGCCGGAATAGCCGGTGGTGCCAACAAAATCAGAGGTAATAAAAGCCCAGCCGATCTGCTCACCGTTCTTGAGAACCGGTGCGACCGGCACGTCTTTTTGAACCGGACCATAACCATCAGCACCCTCGACCAGAGATGCTGCGGGAACTTTTTCAATGAACTGCGCCAGAACAGGTTTGTTTTGCGCGTTTGCCTTGGAAACCCACAGCACTGAAGAAAGAAGACAAACAACAGCAATGACCAGAAGACATTGCAGGAGCATCAATGCGCCGGGTGCCTGGTATTTGGTCTGAAGATGACGTGGGGCAAATGGGATGTTCATGAATTCAAACCTTGTACGGAGGCGCGCGTGCGGTCGCCGGTGCAGTCGGTGTTGCACTGGCGTGGTCAAACGACATGGGGAAGATCGTCAGAACGACTTTGCGGTCATGTTCGGGCACGCCAATTGGGTCTGAAAGCTGGAATGCAGATCCGCTCAGGCAGTTCATGCAATTTGGGTAATCGCATTCGACGGGTGCGGGTGCTTTGTTGCCGTTCCGGTCGATCAATATTGTCACGGGAGTCTGGTCTGTGCTGCAGATCGTGATTTGAACAAGGTCAGCAGCTGCAGTTTGCTTCGTCACCTGAGCAATAGCCTGAGCAACACCGGTTCCGGTCAGGGAGAGTGCGATCAGAAACAACAGAAATGTGCGAAGCATTTTTTCCATAATGCTTCTCATATTCCATCGCAGATTCCTGATTATTGACAGTGGTCAAGTGGAAGGGGGCTTGGTCGTCACCCGAATGAGCTGATCGATAGATGACTAAGCAGTCAGCTGAAGCACGACGACGGGATATCTAACATATGTCGTTCAAGTGACGTGCGAAGCAGGCCAGACAAATTTAAGCTTTCACATAAACGCAAGCGTATGTGGCAACAGTTAAAGTCTTTGTCATTCAAGACGTGAGCTGGTTTCAGACTGCTTGGCAATCAGGAAACGAAGTGACAGTTCATTACGAATGAGGGGGCACCCCGATTCATATGAGTTCGCCCTTTAGGTCCGGTTATCATCAATAAGTGATGTTGGTTTGGCGAAGGTCTGGAGGTCATCCATATTATTAATGACGACATTTTCGCCATTAACCTGCACGCCATATGCTTGCAAAGCCTTGAAAGCCCGGCTCAGGTTTTCGGGTGTCATTCCCAGAACGGATGCCAGCTGCCGTTTCTCAAGATCCAGCACGAAATTCAGTGCACCATCGTGATCCTGGGAGCGACTGAGCAGATAGTTTGCCAACCGTTCAAGTGCTGTGCGCAATTTGAGATTTTTGGTGGTTTTGATCACGGACCGGTAACAAGCGGCCAATTCAACAACAACCGCACGGGCAAAGCCTGCATCAAGATCAAAGATCGCGCGGACATCCTGACTGGGGATCATGACAATCCGGCTTTTTTCCATTGTCCTGGCCGACATCAGATAGCGCGCATCGCGAATGGTGGCGGCAAGAATGAATGTTGAGACCGGCTTGACGATCATGACGCTTGTCTCCCGGTTGCTCCAACTGGAAAACAGATCAACTGCGCCCGATACCAGGACATGGAGAAAATCGGCATCTTCTCCTTCGCCAATGAGATCGACGTGCGGCGGAAATGTCTGCAAATAAGCGCCACGCATGAGCTTGGCATAGTTCTCGTCGCTCATATCAGCGAAGAGATCCAGACTACGCACCTCCGGGAAGGTCGAATCGGGCATTTCTTCCTCACTTCTTAACTCGCGCAGATTCATGTCTTGTCATCACTTGATATTTATCAAGTGGGTATTTGTCTTAGTTCTCTCTCTGGTGACAAGTTCGGCAATTCGCCGCATGAAATACTTTACGAGCCCGTTTATTTCACCAAAGCGTTCCACGTTTTCTGATTTAGATCAAGCCTGACGCGCACCCCCTCAACCAATGATCAGGCACTTCGAACGCGCTCCAACGTAACGACAGATGCTTGAGGGGATTTACCATGCACACGTTAAAAGGGGTTTCTCAAACTGATCAGTATCGTGCACTTGGCCTGAGTACTTTCGCCTTCACGGTATGTTTCGCGGTATGGACAATTTTTTCCATTATCGGGGTCAAGATCAAACAGGAACTCGGGCTGAGTGATACGCAATTCGGGCTTTTGGTTGCGACACCGGTTCTGACCGGTTCTGTCAGCCGTATCTTTCTCGGCGTATGGACAGAGCAATTTGGCGGCCGGATCATGTTTCCGCTGCAGATGCTGATCACAGCCGTTTGTGTTTGGCTCCTGACATCTGTCCACACCTACGAAATCTTTCTTGTTGCTGCCCTTGGTCTTGGTCTTGCCGGCGGATCCTTCATCGTTGGTGTCGCCTATACATCCCGCTGGTTTGAAAAGGACCGCCAGGGCACAGCACTTGGCATTTTCGGCGCAGGTAACGTTGGCGCGGCTGTCACGAACTTTGCCGCACCGTTTCTTGTGGTTGCTCTTGGCTGGGAAGGCACAGCGCGTGTTTACGCCGTCGTTCTTGTCGCAACTGCGATCCTGTTTTATCTGCTGGCGAAAACCGACCCTGTCCAGCAACACCGCAAGGAATCGGGCGAAGGTCCGGTATCAGCCAGTTCGCAGCTGGAGCCTCTCAAGAACATGCAGGTCTGGCGGTTTGCCACCTACTACTTCTTTGTCTTCGGCGCCTTTGTTGCACTCGCAAGCTTCTTGCCACGCTACTATGTCGGCGCCTATGGGCTGGAACTGACGACGGCGGGCGTGTTTGCCGGACTCTATTCGCTGCCCGGCTCGGTCTTTCGGGCACTGGGGGGCTGGATGTCGGATAAATGGGGCGCACGTGCGGTCATGTATCTGACCTTCATCGTCTCCCTGATCGTCCTGTTTATCATGAGCTACCCGCAAACAACCTATCAGGTCGCGGGTATCAACGGCCCGATCGAATTTAATTTCGGTGTGTCGCTTGGCATGTTTGTGGCGCTGACGGTTGTTCTTGGGTTCGTCATGAGCCTCGGCAAGGCCGCCGTCTATAAACATATCCCGGTCTATTATCCCCATCATGTCGGTTCTGTCGGCGGTCTGGTCGGCATGATTGGCGGCCTCGGGGGCTTCTTCCTGCCAATTGCATTCGGAATGCTTCTGGACCTGACCAATGTCTGGACCGCGCCTTTCATGCTGCTGTTCATTCTGGTCGCGGTCTCCACCATCTGGATGCATGTCGTGATCCGTCGCATGGAACGTGCACGTCATCCGGCACTGGCCGACGAGAGATACCTTTCGGATGTGCCCGAGAAACCACTGGAAAAGCCAGCACCTGAAGCTGGCAAGACATCGGGCGTTACCAAACCTGCTCAGTAATACAAGCCGGCAGAGCGCAAGGTTGCGCTCTGCCTCCCATACAGTTTCATCGGGAGGTTCCCTTGGAAACCACGCATGCAAACAATGGTCAAAAAGGCGCTGTCCTGACCGAATGGCGACCAGAAGACACAGAGTTCTGGTCAAACAAGGGCAGCGCAATTGCCACCCGCAATCTCTGGATCTCCATTCCGTGCCTTTTGTTGGCGTTTTCGGTCTGGATGGTTTGGTCGGTTGTTGTCGCCAAACTGCCGGTTATCGGCTTTACCTACACCACCGGGGAACTGTTCTGGCTGGCCGCACTTCCGGGCCTGTCGGGGGCAACGCTTCGTATTTTCTATAGCTTTATGGTGCCAATCTTTGGCGGCCGCGTCTGGACGACGCTGAGCACAGCATCCCTGTTGCTGCCAGCCCTTGGGATCGGCTTTGCCGTACAGGACCCCAATACGTCCTATAGCTGGTTCCTTATTCTTGCACTGTTGTGCGGGTTCGGGGGCGGCAACTTTGCCTCATCGATGGCAAACATCGCTTATTTCTACCCGAAAAGAGCCAAAGGCAATGCCCTGGCCCTGAATGCCGGACTTGGCAATCTTGGGGTTTCGGTCATGCAATTTGTCGTGCCGCTTGTGATCACTGCCGGTGTCTTTGGCGCCTTTGGTGGAGAAGCCCAGAGCGTCGCAGGTGGTGGCGAGATATTCTTGCAAAATGCCGGTTTCATCTGGGTACCGTTTATCGTGGTTTCGACCATTGCAGCCTGGTTTGGCATGAACAGCATCGCTGATGCCAAAGCCAGCTTCAAAAAGCAGTCCATCATCTTTAGCCGCAAACACAACTGGATCATGTGCATCCTTTATACCGGCACATTTGGCAGCTTTATCGGTTATTCCGCAGGGTTCCCGCTGCTGATGAAGACGCAGTTCCCGGAAGTCGATGCATTGCAATATGCGTTTCTCGGCCCGCTGGTCGGTGCGCTGAGCCGTGCCGGCACGGGCTGGATTTCTGACAGGCTTGGTGGGGGCCGGGTTACCTTCTGGACCTTTATCGGCATGATTGCCGCGGTTGTTGGTGTGCTTCAATTCCTGCCGCTTGGCGGAACGAGCGGTCATTTCTGGGGCTTCTTTGCCTGCTTTATGGCGCTGTTCTTCCTGACCGGTGTTGGCAACGCATCGACCTTCCAGATGATCCCGTCAATCATGCGTCAGGAAATCCCGCGCCTGATGCCCGATGCAGATCAAGCTGCCCAACTCAAACAATCCGAACTCGAAAGTTCAGCCATCATCGCCTTTACCAGTGCGATTGCGGCGTATGGGGCATTCTTCATTCCCAAAGCCTATGGCACCTCCATCGCACTGACCGGCGGTCCTGCCGGCGCGCTTTGGTGCTTTGCAGTCTTCTATGCGGTCTGTGTTGCCATCACCTGGTTCTACTACAGCCGCAAAAGCGCACCGGTTCCGTGCTGATCACCCAAAATTCTCCCTGCCCGATCTGATCGGTTCGGGCAGGGCCTACAGCCTTCAGGAGAAACGCCATGAGTCAACTGTTAGACAGACTGAACTTTTTTCAGAACAAAGAACTGGAAAGGTTTTCAAACAACCACGGTCAGGTCACCCGCGAAAACCGCGACTGGGAAGACACCTATCGCAACCGCTGGCGCCATGACAAAATCGTTCGTTCGACGCACGGTGTGAACTGTACCGGTTCATGCAGCTGGAAAATCTATGTGAAATCCGGGATTGTCACCTGGGAAACGCAGCAGACAGATTACCCGCGCACCCGTGCCGGACTGCCAAACCATGAACCGCGGGGCTGTGCCCGAGGCGCCAGCTATAGCTGGTATCTGTATTCTGCCAACCGCGTTAAAAATCCGCTGATCCGTGGCAAGCTTTTGAAGCTGTGGCGTCGGATGCGCTCGACGATGAACCCGATCGAGGCATGGACGGCAATTCAAAATGATCCCGTTCTTCGGGAAAGCTATGTGGCAAGCCGGGGTAAGGGCGGCTTTGTCCGTGCGACCTGGGACGAAGCCACCGAACTGGTTGCAGCTTCAAACGCCTTTACCGCAAAAACATATGGTCCGGACCGGGTATTTGGTTTCTCGCCAATTCCGGCAATGTCGATGATCAGTTATGCGGCAGGTTCACGCTATCTCAGCCTTCTGGGCGGCGTGTGCATGTCATTCTATGACTGGTATTGCGATTTGCCACCGGCATCGCCAATGACCTGGGGCGAACAGACCGACGTCCCGGAATCGGCTGACTGGTACAATGCTGGTTATCTGATCTTGTGGGGTTCAAACGTCCCGCAAACCCGTACCCCGGATGCGCATTTCTATACCGAGGCCCGCTATCGCGGGACCAAATCGGCCGTTATTTGCCCGGATTATTCCGAAGCCGCGAAATTTGGCGATGTCTGGTTGAACGTCAAGCAGGGTACGGATGCTGCATTGGCAATGGCCTTTGGTCACGTGATCCTGCGCGAATTCCATCTCGACCGTCAGACAGACTATTTCGAAGAGTATTGCCGCAAGTATTCGGACTTCCCGATGCTGGTGAAACTTGATGAAAAGAACGGTTCCCTTATTCCGGGACGGTTCCTGCGTGCCGCAGACCTGAGTAACAAACTTGGTGAAGAAAACAATCCGGAATGGAAAACCATCGCACTTGACGAAAAGTCGGGCAGCATGGTCGCACCGAACGGATCCATCGGGTATCGCTGGGGCGAAGCAGGAGAGTGGAACCTTGAAGAACGTGCTGCTGGTGCTGACACCAATCTCAAAATGTCTTTGGTCCTTGAAGAAGATCATGACGAGATTGCCGGGGTCGATTTCCCGTATTTCGGGGGGGATGCCTCGGAACACTTTGCGACCGACGCGCAACACCCCGATGTCCTGACCCGCAACATTCCGGTTAAACGCATCCAGACCGCCGATGGCGAGATCATGGTGGCGACTGTCTTTGACCTGTTTTGTGCCAACTATGGTCTGGATCGTGGGCTGGGTGGCGAATGGGTTACCAGTGACTATGCCGATGGCATGCCGGGCACCCCGGCATGGGCCGAAAAGATCACCGGGGTTCCGGCCGACAAGATCATTCATGTTGCCCGTGAGTTTGCCCTGAACGCCGAGAAGACCAAAGGCAAGTCGATGGTCATCATCGGGGCTGCGATGAACCATTGGTACCACATGGATATGAACTATCGTGGTGTGATCAACATGCTGGTCATGTGTGGCTGTGTTGGCCAATCTGGCGGCGGTTGGGCACACTATGTCGGGCAGGAAAAGCTCCGTCCGCAGACCGGGTGGCTGCCGCTGGCCTTTGGCCTTGATTGGGGACGTCCGCCCCGGCACATGAATTCTACCAGTGCGTGGTATGCCCATACCGATCAGTGGCGTTACGAAACCCTTCGGGCCGATGAAATCCTGTCGCCGACCGCACCGGACGGGGACTGGGATGTTTCAATGATCGACTACAACATCCGCGCTGAACGGATGGGCTGGTTGCCATCAGCGCCACAGCTGAAGACCAATCCGCTGGATGTCGCAAAGGCGGCAAAGGAAGCCGGTAAGGAAATCCCGGCCTATGTTGCCGAAAAACTGAAATCTGGCGATCTGGAAATGTCGTGTGAAGATCCGGATGATCCCAAGAACTGGCCACGCAACCTGTTTGTCTGGCGGTCCAACCTGTTGGGGTCGTCGGGCAAGGGCCACGAATATTTCCTGAAACACCTTCTTGGCACCGATCATGGTGTTATGGGCAAGGACCTCGGCGAAGAAGGCCGACAATTGCCCAAGGAAGCCAAATGGCATGAGGAAGGCCCGCGCGGAAAACTTGATCTTTTGGTCTGTATTGATTTCCGCATGAGCACCACGGCGGTCTATTCCGACGTCGTTCTGCCAACCGCAAGCTGGTATGAAAAGAACGACCTGAACACGTCGGATATGCATCCGTTCATCCATCCGCTTCAGGCGGCTGTCAACCCGGCCTATGAAAGCAAATCGGATTGGGAAATCTTCAAGGCGATCGCCAAGAAGTTTCAGGAAATCGTACCGGGTTATCTGGGCAAGGAAACCGATATCGTTGCCCTGCCGATCCTGCACGACACACCCGGTGAAGTCGCCCAGGATCAGGTCAAGGACTGGAAGAAAGGTGAATGCGACCTCATTCCGGGCAAAACCGCGCCGAACTATATCGCGGTCGAACGTGATTACACCGCAATCCATGATCGCTTTACGGCACTTGGTCCGTTGCTTGACAAGCTCGGCAATGGCGGCAAGGGCATCAATTGGAAAACCGAGGACGAGGTTCAACATCTTCGCGACCTGAACGGCGTGTGGCAGGAAGGGTCTGCCAAGGGCTGTGCGAAGATCGATACCGATATCGATGCCACCGAAGTGGTTCTGATGCTGGCACCGGAAACCAACGGTGAGGTTGCCGTCAAGGCATGGGATGCACTTGGCAAGATTACCGGACGTGATCACAAGCATCTTGCCCTGCCCAAGGAAGATGAAAAAATCCGCTTCCGCGACATTGCTGCCCAACCGCGCAAGATCATTTCTTCGCCGACCTGGTCGGGCCTTGAGTCCGAGCATGTCTGTTACAACGCGGGTTATACCAACGTTCACGAGCTGATCCCGTGGCGTACCCTGACAGGACGTCAGCAGCTTTATCAGGATCACCTGTGGATGCGGGCCTTTGGCGAAGGGTTTGTTTCCTATCGTCCGCCGGTCGATCTCAAGACCGTGACAGAGGAAATCAACGACGAGGCCCGCGAGGGTGTGCCGCATGTGGTGCTGAACTTCATCACACCGCACCAGAAATGGGGCATCCATTCGACCTATAGCGACAACCTGTTGATGCTGACGCTAAACCGTGGCGGTCCGGTGATCTGGATCAGTGAAAACGACGCACAGCGTGCGGGGATCGTCGATAACGACTGGGTGGAGCTGTACAACACCAATGGTGCTTTGACGGCACGTGCGGTCGTTTCCCAGCGCATCAAGGATGGTACGACCTTCATGTACCACGCGCAGGAAAAAATCGTGAATACCCCCGGTTCCGAAAAGACTGGCCATCGCGGCGGTATTCATAACTCTGTCACCCGCACGACACTTAAACCCACACACATGATCGGGGGCTACGCCCAGCAATCATACGGTTTCAACTACTACGGAACCGTGGGTGCCAACCGTGATGAGTTCGTCATTGTCCGCAAAATGCAGAAAGTCGACTGGCTCGACGAAGAAGCAAACGACAAGGAGGTCGGGAAATGAGAGTCCGCGCACAAATCGGCATGGTGCTGAACCTCGACAAATGCATTGGGTGCCATACCTGTTCGGTAACCTGCAAAAACGTCTGGACCAGCCGGGATGGTGTTGAATACGCCTGGTTCAACAACGTCGAAACCAAACCCGGCACCGGCTATCCGACCGACTGGGAAAACCAGAACCGCTGGAATGGTGGTTGGGAACGCACGAAGTCGGGCAAGCTGCAGCCCAAACAGGGATCGAAATGGCGTATCTTGGCAAACATCTTTGCCAACCCGGATCTGCCGGAAATCGATGACTATTACGAGCCATTTGATTTCGATTACGATCACCTGAAATCCGCACCGGAAATGAAAGCCTTTCCAACGGCGCGTCCGCGTTCGCGCATTTCTGGCGAACGGATGGAAAAAATCGAAAAAGGCCCGAACTGGGAAGAAATTCTTGGCGGTGAGTTTTCCAAACGCTCGGAAGACTACAACTTCGAGGGCATCCAGAAAGACATTTACGGCGAATACGAAAATACATTCATGATGTATTTGCCGCGTCTGTGTGAACACTGCCTTAACCCGGCATGTGCGGCAAGTTGCCCTTCCGGGGCGATTTATAAGCGTGAAGAAGACGGCATTGTCCTGATTGATCAGGAAAAATGCCGGGGATGGCGCATGTGCGTATCGGGCTGCCCGTACAAAAAGGTTTATTACAACTGGTCAACTGGCAAATCGGAAAAATGCACGCTGTGTTATCCGCGCATTGAGTCAGGCAATCCGACGGTCTGTTCGGAAACCTGTGTTGGGCGCATCCGCTATATCGGTGTCATGCTTTATGATGCCGACAAGATCGAAGCGGCGGCCAATGCCGAAGAAACCACCGATCTTTATGATGCCCAGCTTGGTGTGTTCCTTGATCCCAAAGATCCGGAAGTTATCGCGGCGGCACGTGCCGACGGCATTCCGGAAGACTGGATCAAGGCAGCCCAGGACAGCCCGATCTGGAAAATGGCGATGGAGTGGAAAGTTGCCTTCCCGCTGCATCCGGAATACCGCACCCTTCCGATGGTCTGGTATATCCCGCCGCTTTCCCCGATCCAGAATGCTGCCGAAGCCGGTGCAATCGGCATGGACGGGGCGATGCCCGATGTCCGCAACCTTCGCATTCCTTTGAAATACCTTGCCAATATGCTGACGGCTGGCGACGAAGAGCCTGTGGCACATGCGCTTGAGCGGATGTTGGCAATGCGGGCCTATATGCGTTCGAAAACCGTCGAAGGTGTCATTGATGAGTCGGTCGCCAAGCGTGTCGGTCTTGATGGTGCAACCATCGAGGACATGTACAAAATCATGGCGCTTGCCGATTACGAAGACCGGTTCGTCATTCCGACCACCCATCGCGAACAGGTTGAGGAAGCCTATGACCTGCGTGGCGGCGAAGGGTTCACCAACTGCAACGGCTGTTCGTCTGGCATCAGCCAGGGTTCCCTGTTTGGTGGCAGCAAGAAGCCGCTGAAAATGCCCGAGGAGGTACGCTGATGGACCGCACACTCAAATCGCTCTCGCTTCTGCTGAGTTATCCGACAACAGAACTGCAAGAAGCCATGCCCGAAATTGGCGGCGTTCTGGCATCGGACACCCGCCTTACGGCGGCGGCACGTCGCGATTTGCGACCGCTGGTCGAGGCGCTGTCAAACGATGACATTTACGATCTTCAGGAACGTTTCGTCATGCTGTTTGATCGTTCGCGCAGCCTGTCTCTTAACCTGTTCGAGCATGTCCACGGTGAAAGCCGTGACCGTGGTGGCGCCATGGTCAGCTTGCTTGAAACATACCGGGCTGGCGGGTTTGAACCGGCCACCACGGAACTACCGGACCATCTTCCTGTCCTGCTGGAATTTTTGGCAACGCAACCGCGTGCAGAGGCACAAGACACACTTGCTGATGCCGCACATATCTTTGAGGCCATTCGCGCGCGTCTGGAAAATCGCGAAAGTCCCTATCAGGCGGTGTTTGCCGCCTTGCAGCAGCTGTCGAACGTTACGGCAGATGCCAATGCGGTTGCCGAACTTCTTGAACAGCCCGAAGACGATCCCGATGACCTCGAAGCGCTTGACGAGGTCTGGGAGGAAAGCGAGGTCACGTTTGGACCGGACCCGAATGCCGGTTGCCCGCAGGTGCGTGACATCCTGTCGCGTATTGATCAACCCGCTGGACCGGTACCGCCGGAAGCAGCAGAGTAAAGGAGGCTCTCATGCATAACTTCCTTTTCGGGATCTATCCCTATATCGCGCTATCGGTCCTGATTATCGGCTCTATCGCCCGATATGAACGCGATCCGTTCACGTGGAAAACATCCTCAAGCCAGCTTTTGCGGCGCAAGCAACTGATGGTGGGCTCGGTTTTGTTCCATGTTGGCGTTCTGGTGATCTTCTTTGGTCATTTGGTCGGACTGCTGACACCGATCTGGATCTTTGATGCCATGGGTATCAGTCACGGTGCCAAGCAAACACTGGCCGTTGTTGCGGGTGGTATCGCCGGTGTCATGGCACTGGTTGGCGGTCTGATGCTATTTCATCGCCGGATAACCGATCCGCGGATCCGCAAAACGTCAAGCTTTGCCGATATTGGCATTCTGGCACTTCTGCTGGCACAGCTTGTTCTTGGGATCGGCACGATCTTTGTGTCGCTTGAACATCTTGACGGGTATGAAATGACCAAGTTCATGGCCTGGGCACAGGGGATTTTCACCTTCCAGTCTGATGCGGCCAGCCACATTGCCGATGTGGCCTGGATATTCAAACTGCATCTTGTTCTGGGTCTGACGATCTTCCTTGTGTTCCCGTTCACGCGTCTTGTGCACATGCTCTCGGCGCCAGTGAGGTATTTCTTGCGTCCGGGGTATCAGATTGTCCGGTCACGCCGCACCAAACCTTTGTCACATAGATAATGGACAGTCGGCGCATTCGTGCGCCGACGACCTCCTGCAAACAAAGGACAAAGCGCTATGAATACGCAAATGTTTCCCGATCTCGTCATTAATGGCGAAACCATCCCGCAAACAGCGGTAGCTGCGGAATTGCAGAACCATACGGCGTCAAAAGACAATTTTGCAGACGCCCTGCGTAACGCGGCAAATGCACTTGTTATTCGCACCCTGTTGCTTCAGCAGGCGCGTAAAAACGGTATCGAGGCCACCCCACAGGAAGTCTCGCCAAACCGCTTCGAAACAGAGGACGAGGCCAAGATCCGCGCCCTTTTGGAAAGCGAAATCGACATCGCGCGCCCGACTGAGGAAGATATTCGCACCGAATGGCAGAAGGATCCCGAACGGTTTCGCACCATGCCTTTGTGGGAAGTTTCCCACATTCTTTGCAAATGCGACCCGAATGATGCCGTAGAGACAGCGCTTGCCCTGCGACGGGCAACCGACATCCTGAGCGACCTTCGCAAAGGTGGCCAAACGTTTGAAAAGATTGCACGCGCGCAAAGCGACTGTGGATCGCGGTCAGAAGGCGGATCGCTTGGTCAGTTGCGCCCCGGCGATACGGTGCCAGAATTTGAAGCCGCACTTCGTCAGCTTTCTGAGGGTGAAATCGCGCCCGAGCCTGTGCTGAGCAGATATGGCTATCACGTCCTCCGGCTAGATGCACTGGCAGAGGGGCAGCCACTGCCGTTCGAGGCCGTGAAACCAAAAATCTCCGAAGCGATGGAAAAAGCACAGTGGGCACGCAAGGCCAAGCTGTTTGTCGATGGCCTTATTGCCTCAGCCTCTATTACCGGCGCCGATCTTGGCACGGCCAGAAATACGAAACCGAATTAGACGCGCGGTTATAGCGCATATAACCCACAAAAGGTGTGAGGTTTGCATGCTTGAAAACCTTTTGGAACGAAACAGGGTCTGGTCGCGATCACGGCAAGACGAAGAGCCCGGATACTTTTCCAGACTGGCAAGCCACCAGGCGCCAGAGTTTTTCTGGATCGGATGTTCGGACAGCCGTGTACCAGCCAATGTTGTTGCCGGGCTTGATCCCGGGGAAGTCTTTGTTCACCGCAATGTTGCCAATGTGGTGCATTCATCGGATTTGAACCTGCTTTCTGCACTGGAATTTGCCGTCGAAAGCCTGAAAGTCCGGGAGATCATTGTCTGTGGTCATTATGGCTGTGGCGGGGTGAAAGCCGCAACCGAAGACCTTCCCCATGGCCTGGCCGACCACTGGCTTGAACCCATCCGACGCCAGGCCCGTTTCCACGCCAGTGAACTTGCACGGCACAACGATATCGAGGGCCGCCGCGACAGGCTGGCTGAACTCAATGTCATCGAAGGTGTTGGACGGGTTGCTGAAACGCCGATCATGAGACGTGCGTGGCGGGCGGGGGCAGACATCAAGATTCACGGCCTGATCTATAGCCTTAAAGACGGGCTTTTGCGTGATCTGGAATGCACGATCCGGCCGTCTGACATTCAGACATCTGATAAAGCCGCGTTCCAAGGCAGAGCGCAGCAGTAACATCAGCGGAAGACAAAGGAACATTGAGATGAAAATCGCTTATACGATGGCGCCTGGCAGGGGAGATACCGACTTGCTTCTTTCGCGTGTGGCGCGGCGCATTGCCAAAATGGGATTGCGCGTTTGCGGCACTGTGCAAATCAATTCAGAGCGCGAGACCGACGGCCCTTGCGATATGGATGTTCAGGTTCTGCCAGATGGTCCGATCATTCGCATTTCCCAAACATTGGGCGCCCATTCTCGTGGGTGCCGACTGGACACAAGTGCCCTCGAAGAAGCTGTCGGGCATGTGACACGTGAAATCCGCAAAGGTGCGGATGTGCTGGTGATCAACAAGTTTGGCAAACACGAGGCCGAGGGGCATGGCTTTCGCGATGTCATCGCCGACGCACTGGTCAATGACATCCCGGTTCTGGTGGGACTTAACCAGCTAAACCTTGCTGCGTTCAAGGAGTTTGCTGGCGGGCTTGAAACAGAATTGAGGCCCGAGGAGCATAAGCTATTCGAATGGCTGGAAGACAACTGTTCCTGCGGTGAATTGGTCTGATACCAGCGAGTTATATGCGAACAGCTACTTTTTCTGGATGTCATGGTAACTTGGGAGGCGGTAATATTCTCTGGCTGACGCGCAAGCATCAGACATTGGTGCATATTGTGTTTAGCCCTGATAAGGATAGATGACAAACGTTCCCAAGAGCGATTTGCAGTGCGGCTTTAGTTCTTGTTCTTCAAAGTGCATATGCAAGTGCTGCAATTATTGTTTCATAGTGTTCTTGGAGTAATCATAAGTATAGTTGCTCAAGAATAGTGCCTTATCCAGAACGAGATTGGTTGATGACGTCGCATCGGGAAACAGAAGATGTTGCCAAGGGCAATGGGTCCGGGGCGACAGTTGTTGGTACACGTTATGAAATGACGCTTGAGCTTTCGACGGGCGAGCAAGACAAAATTCTGGTGGATGAAGAGCGTGACCTGACGGACCGGGTTATCGACCGTCATCATCAGCGTGTTTTATTGTCGAACGGCGGTAGCGTCGATTTTCAACAGTTCCCTGTCGATGATGACATGGTCATCAAGGCCGAAAGTATCTCGGGAAGACGGCTTATCATCGCGATGGTTGCGCTTGAGGGGGAGTATTCGATGATCCGCCCTGAAGATGGCGCTGAATTCGTTTTTTCCCCCATGCAAGGACATCTGTTTGTACATGATGGCCTTAGCACGACCTTCAAATTGCCAGCGGGACAGAATGTGCAATCTTTGGGGTTAAGTCTTCCCACGGATATTTTCAAACGTTACTTCGACAATCGTGTGCCAGAAG
Organism: Thalassospira sp. UBA848; assembly: GCF_002295455.1. Lineage (NCBI taxonomy): Bacteria > Pseudomonadati > Pseudomonadota > Alphaproteobacteria > Rhodospirillales > Thalassospiraceae > Thalassospira > Thalassospira sp. UBA848. The sequence continues at coordinate 49,602 of NZ_DBGS01000065.1, forward strand.
CATTGCAACCGCTTTTCCAGCCCAATACGAACGATATCCAACCCGTCACGTTCGTTGTGACCAGCGCAATGCGCGATACATTGCTCAAGAACCTGAATATTGATGCTGCCCCGTCATTGCAGCAAATCAAGATGGAAGGCATCGGACTTTTGTATCTAGCACTGATTGATGAGTCTTTGCGCACAAACAGTGCAGACCAGCGCATTGTATTGAAGAACTCTGATGTCGATAATGCGCAGCGTGCTTATCAGCTGTTGCAGAGCAATCTGCGCGAACCACCCTGTCTTGCGGACCTTGCAGAGCAGCTTGCAACAACCGAAAAGCGTCTTAATCAGGCCTTTCGAGAGCTGTATTCTGATACCGTTTTTGAGGTTTTGCGCGGCATTCGTCTTGAAACGGCCAGAGACCTTCTTGAAAACACCGACATGGCGATCAAGGAGGTCGCCTGGGAAGTCGGGTATAACCATTCAACCAACTTCTCAACCGCCTTTAACCAGAAATATGGTGTCTCCCCGGCGGAATACGCCAAAAACGCCAGATCAACGACCTTGCTTCTGGTCAAGAACGCCTAAGCCATAAACAATGCCGCAATTTCGTTTTCGCGGCGCAGGTTCTGGTGGTCCGTTGGTCATACAAGTTCGTCCGTTTCCCATACATCCATTGCCTGTAACTGTGCCTAAAGCTTGAGTAATCTGTCGAAAACATGTTCGTGCCTGCGAAGATTGTACCGCAAAAGCAATCAGTTCGGACATGGAGGGGATGCGCAAAGACGCGTCGGGGACAGATCGAGTAGGATTGGATGCAGAATTTCCCGTTACGGCTAAGCCGGGCCGTGGCCTTTTCGGCCTTGCTTGCGGTGGGCGCCTGTCAGACGCTTGACAGTGGTGGACCTTCGCAATTGCTGTCAGGCGAGCTAACAACGTCGTCACAAGAAAACAAGTCAGGAAGTGTAAATCAGGTACAGCTTCTGGTCACAGAGGCGTTTAACGCACTTGGACGTGGCGAGCTGGAATTGGCATCACGTGCAGCCAACCTTGCGCTGAAGCTTGATATCACAAATCCGCATCTGCAGTTTTTAAACGGCTATGTTTATCATCAACTTGGTGACGACGGTGATACGGCCAAATACACCCTTGCCGAACAAGGATACCGTCAGGCTCTGAAGTTTGATTCAGGCAATCTTGCTGCGCACTATCACTTGGGTCTTCTTTATAAAAGTCAGCGGCGCTATCAGGAAGCCAAAGAGCATTTCTCATATGTCGCGATTTACCGTTCTGACAGTCCGGATGTTCTGTATAATCTTGCGGTGGCATCCTACTTTTCCCATGATGCGCAAACAGCTGATGCCGCACTCTCGCGCCTTTCAAACATTCATCCCGATGCCGAGAGCCGACCAGAAATCCTGAAAGCCCGGATGATGGCGCTTGCGGCGATGGATGATCGTGCTGGTGTGGATCGCTTGATGGCGCGATATGCCGATGTGGCTGCCGATCACGGTGAACTGCCATTTTTACATCGGCGTGTTGATAACTGGCGGTCGTTCTACGAAAGCGACGCAAAGATCATTTTGGCGCAGGGCGGCTATGATCCATATGCAGGCGGTGGCACCACCTATCAAAGCGATCCGTATGGCGATCCATATGGCGGCGGGTCCTCTGATCCCTTTGATGCGTATGGTGACAGTCCGGCAAATGCCTATGGCGATGAGGTCGGGGCAAATTCGACGGACGCATCGATGGTTGTGGTCGATGTTGTCCTGATCGGTACACAGGAAGACTTGCGTGATTCGCGCGGGGTAAACCTTTTAAATGGTTTGCAGCTTCAGTTTGGTGACCCTCTGACGGGCGCGCCGGCAGCCGGAATTACGCGTACCAGAACACGGGATTTTCTGGGCACCGGGCTTGAGGAAAGCACCAAGACCATCACCTCGCAGATCAGCATTCCGGCGGTCAACTATTCACTGAATATTGCCAACTCACTGAATGCGGACAATCAGGTTCTGGCCAAACCCAGTTTGGTTGCACAGAGTGGTAAAACGTCTGAATTTTTCTCTGGCACGGAAATTCTTGCAGCAGCCGTTTCGGGCGGCAACGGGGACAGTGTTTCTGTTCAGAAAGAAGTCGGTGTGAAACTTGCCGTCACGCCAGAGGTTCTTCAAAACGATGAAATCAGACTGCATGTTGTTGCCGAACGGACCTTCCTGACCGATCCATCGAACTCCGTCGTCTTTGAGTTTCGTCTTGATACGACAAAGACAAACGTCAATTCGACCGTAACGATGAAGTTTGGTGAAACGCTGATTCTGGGTGGATTGAGTGAGCGTGAGACATCAAAGGTTTCTGACGGGGTGCCGATTCTCAAGGATATGCCGATCCTGAATTATCTGTTTTCCGAACGCACGGAACGCAATTTCGAAAAATCGATCCTGATCCTGCTGACACCGCGACGGCCGCACTATGTGCGCCAGTCTGCTGAAGATCGCGACCGGATCATCGGCCAGTTGTCTGCGCTCGAAAAGGAAACGTCCCGGCTGGAACGCCGCCACAGTGACTGGTTCACGCCGCGCCCCACGTTCGAGAGCATTCTGGACAAGCTGCAAGGCAAGGCGTTCTTTGACGAATTCCGCAGCGGCGACATGGATCTCAATTCATCGTTTGAGGACACCAGTGTCGAAGAAAACCTGACGGCCCTTCGCAAACATCTTCTTGCACAGTCCTGAACCGGATCCGACAACAGAAAGGCTTGATTATGACAAGACTTTCATACCGCATTGTTTTGGTGATCTTGCTTGCAGGCGCCTTGCAGGCCATGGCCGGTGGAAGCCATGCAGCCCAGGTGCTTGATGACGGGGTGTGGTTCACCTTGCCGGGGCAGGCGCAGGATATTTCGGTAACAGAAATTGGCGAGGCCTATGCCATCTCGGTGGACGGAACCCCGCTTCGCTGGGATCCACGGGAAGAACGCTGGCGCACCATGTCGGGCTCCTTTGCTCGGATCACGGGGGCGGCTGAACGCCGTCCCTGGGTCATTGACGGTGATGGGGATGTCTATCGCTATAATGGTCTGTGGTGGGAGCACAAAGGCAGTAACGTCGTTGATGTAGCAGGCAACGCACGTGGCGAAATCTATATCGCCAAGACGGATGGCTCTGTTCATCGGTGGTTGGAACTGCGCCATAGCTGGGAAACCATAACCGGTATCGCGAAGCGGTTGGCAGTCGATCCGGATGGAAGGCTATGGGCGGTTACCCCGACAAATGAAATTCGCATGCGCGATGATGCGGGATGGCACACGCTTCCCGGTCTGGCACGTGATATTGCTGCGGGTGTAAATCAACGTGTGGCAATGGTCCACCCGGATGGTCGGGTGATGCTGTGGCGGATGCGCGACCAGCGTTGGTTCGTTCTTCAGGGGGTAGATACGGCAACCGACATTGCGGTGACACGTTCCGGGGCGCCTTGGGTCGTATTACGAGACAATAGCATTCTGGCCAAGGTTCGGATTGCCTTGTCATCCGGTATTGATCCGCAAGATCAGGAAACTGGTGCAGAGGGCCTTAGCGCGCCGGAAGCGCGCCCGGATGACATAAAGGCCGACGAGATAACGGCAGATGAAATTTCGTCGGCCTATCCATCCGCAAGTCCGCCCAAAGCACCGGTCTCGCGTGCGGACCCGTCACGTGCAGAGCCAATTTCGCCGCCGCCGTCAGAAACGCAAACGGTATCAAATGATGATACTCGTGCGGGGAGCGGCGATAAAACTGAACGACCTTTTTCGGACAATCTTGCCGATGATCCGGCAAGCCGGACCTATGACGGCAACCTGACTTTTACCGATACGCGTGACAGTGCCGACCGTTTGGCGATTGGCCGGGATGGCAGTGTTTTTGCCATTCGAGGTGGCGATATCCTGCGTTGGTCGAACAGCCAAGGGCGGTTTAACGGTTTCCCCGGCAGTGTGGTTCGTATTGCAGTTGATCCGGATGGCAATCCGTGGGGCGTTTCTGCGCTTGGCCGTGTGTTTCGCCACACCGGGAATGATTGGCAACAGGTTGTTGGTCAAACTGCAGCAGACATCGCCATTGCCGCAAATGGCGATGTTGTGACGGTAAATGCGCAAGGGCAACTTTACCGCATTGATCGCAATGGCACGGGCTTTACACCAATAGATGGACAAGGCGTTTCGATTGCCCTGATGCCCGATGGAAGTCCGTGGACCATTCTGGAAAACGGCTTTTTGCAATATTGCGGTGATACGGGATGCAAAACCGTTCGTCAGAAGGCAACAAGCCTTGCCACTGGCATTGACGGTACCCTTTGGATCGTGACACCCGACAATGTTTTGCGCCGGTATAACGATGATATCGGTGATTTTGAAACCGTCCGCCTTGCGCGCAAAACGCCCAAAAGAGTTGCGGCCGGGCCGCAAGGATATCCGTGGGTAGTCGCTTCGGACGGGACGGTTCTGGCAAGTCAGTTCTTTGAACGCGATGAAAGTGGGGACTTGCGCATTGCGGCGCGAACGTCCGAAGACATGGAGGGCAGCGGTGATACGGCCTCCGTCACCTCGAACATCGTAGAAGGCTTCACCTTTACCAAAAATATTAGCTTTGAAACCGTCGAAACAGATGCGGCACCTGCCGGGGCTGATATCGAGATTGCTACCGGCAATGATGGCATTGTCTATGGCTATTCCTATACCAACAGCCCAAGCCAATCAGGCTCCATGTTTGTTTATGACGAACGGCGCAGAAAGTTCGTGGCAGAGGCCACCGCATTTGGCGACCAGAATGCCAATATTCAGGATTACGATGTCGCAAGTAACGGGGATATCTGGGGTTCGACCTTGTCCCCGTCTGTAGGGCTTTTCCGTGAACGCAACAGAAGCCAGCAAGAATTCAAGGTTAGCGGCCTGACACCCGCAGGCGTCGCGGTTGCACCAGACGATACAGTTTACGCGATATTCTATACCGGCGGCGATTACTGGCTGTATTCCAAAGGTCCGGGCAGCAACAGCTTTACGCGCTTTGACGACTTCAATTCCTTGTACGACGTTTCGGTGGGTGCCGGTAACGACGTCTGGATTATTGATCGCAGTCTTTATGTCCGGCAATGGACAGGCACGTCATTTGAAAAGCGTCCCAGTCAAGGGCAAAAGGCCGAAGCAGTCCGGGTGTCACGCAACGGCGAGGTCTTTATCCTGACTTCCGATAATGGCGTGTATCGCTGGAATGCGACGAACAAGAGCTTTGATCTCATCAAAAATTCCACAGCTGAAAATTTTGACGTCGAGGAAGATGGACGTCTGTGGCTGAGTGTGAACAACACACCGACCATCAAGCGGGCACGCGACTAGGAGCAAGGACATGACAGACGAAACCCAATCCCGGGTCCGGGAAATACACTTGGTTGATCAAACGCTTCGACATCTGATGTTTGCTTTTGTCGGTGTGCTGATTGGTCTGGCGGGGATGATGATCGTCAACGCGCCAGCCCGGGCCGAGGCGCTTTGCGGTGGTCTGGATGAACGCGGCCAGCTGCAACAAAGCTGCCAGGGGCGGCCGGCAAAATATGAAGGAAAACCTGCCACGACATGTCCGGATGGTCAGTTCTATGATCTTGAAGCGTGCTGGTCCTGCCCAACAGGTTATAGCCGGTCTGGTGATGCGGTAACGACGAACTCCGCGTGTCACAAGATTACGAGCAAAGATGTGTTCAATGATGCTGTCCCGGCACAGCTACTTGAAGGCGTATCGCAGTGCCCGCCGGGCAGCTTCTTTGACATGTATAATGGCGGTACCTGCTGGCGTTGCCCAACGGGCTATAACCGCACTTTGTTCGATCCGATCAATTCCGACAAGGCGTGTGAACGGGTTGCGGGGCTTTTGCAGTTCAGTTGGCGCAACGCCGAATTCAAGGGACCTGAATGTGGTGATGATAATGCCGTCTTTGACCTGATCGACGGTGGAAGCTGCTGGTCCTGCCCGGATGGGTATGTTCGCACCATCAATTCGGTAAAAAGTGCTCAGGCATGCGGGCGTCCCGTGTTTGAGACCGCTTCGGCAGAGAAAAAAGGCGAAGCAGGTTGCAAGCAATATGGCAGCAACGCGTTCTGGGACCCGAAGAATTTCGGCAGCTGCTACAGCTGCCCGGCAGGTTACACCCGCTCTGAGGAATCAGTTGATTCCCCGCGCGGCTGCCTTGCGCCAAGTATCGAATGGAAAATGGATCCTTATCCTAGCAAGGGCTTCATGCAGATGGATGGCGCTACGGGCGTCATTCTGAAAGTGATCGAGGAACGTGCGGAGCTTGAGCGGATTGCAGTCAATATGGGGCGTGCCGAAGGTGTGGACCGGACCCGTGCGATTGAAGCTCTTTGGCAGGAAATTGCACACTATCCCGAAGAAAGCCTTGCTCTGCGGTATGCGGTGCTTAATCACCTGGTCAATGCAGTGATGAGCGGTTCAGTCTCTTCGAGTAGCCCGGAGGGGCGCCTGATCCGTGAAATTGAACAGTTCGCCAACGGGTATCGTGTCTATCTGGCGACAGAGGCCGTCAAAGCATACGACGTGTGGCATGCTGCACAGACCTTGAAGCTGAAAGAAAAGCAGACCGCCGACTCAAAGGCGGGACGTTCGAACCTGCAGTTTTTGATCAGCGATCAGCTACCCGTGCCGCCAAACTTTAAGCAGATCACGAACCGTGCGGCGATGGTGAATACAGTGGCAGCTGTTCCAACGCTGGGTATGTTCTCTACCGCTCTTATCCCGCTTAAGGATGAAACGGTCGCAGATGCGATTATTCGGAAAGCCTATCCAAACAGGACCAAAATTGATCTTGCTGATGATCTCGTTGATGAGATTTACGATATCGACGACAAGATGAAGCTCGTCTCGCAAGAACTTGGTGATAACGTCGATGACATACTGGGGTCGAGCGATGATATCGGAAAGGTTGCATCAAAAGTAGGCCGGGAAATCGGTGACGTGGCCGATGACGCAGCGCGTGCCGCGGTAAAAACGGCCTTTAAGGCATCAAAAAAACTGGTCACAAAGATGCTTTCCATAAGCGGACCGCAGATCGTGATCGAGCTGGCGGTTGCCATTTTTGAGGCCGAGCTTAACAAGAACCTCGCCAAAGCAGATGCGCGTCCGGCTCTGATGCGGGCGCTTGAACATGCGAAATCCTACAAGCCCAGTCTGAAAGTCTGGCTGCAAAACAAGGATCAGGCGGCAAAGGTCTATTCATACTGGGCCTTGGCAACAAGTAACGAAGTGCGGCCTTCTGCAAGCGACCTGAAGCAGATCGAAGCAGCGGCGATGGCGCACTATGAGGAGTCCCGCTTCAGCTCGGATCCGCTTTATTTCGTGTATGACGAGGGTCGCTGGCATAATTTTGACGGTAGTGCGACGGCCATTTCAGCAGGTCCTTCCGGTGACGTCTGGCACATTGGCGGCGGCAAGGTCTATTGGGCTGATCCGGCAAATGATCACAAATGGTCTGAAATTGGCGGCGGTGACAATTTCGTCGATATCGCGGCAATGCCAGGTCGAAAAGCGGCCTTCGCGCTGGCAGAGGGTGGGGCCATGAAGATGTATGATGGTCGTTCCTGGCGTAATGTGCCCGGAATTGGCCATGCGGTATCCGTTGGGCCTGACGGACGCAAATGGCACATTGGTGGCAGCAATAGCCTGTATGTTGCCGACCCCGATGATTTCAACTGGCAACGTATCAATGGCCCGAAGGCCAAAAAGATATCTGCAGGGCAGGGGGGCATGCTGTGGGTCATCGATACCAATGACAAACTGCATTATTTGCTGAATGGCCAATGGAAGGACTTCGGCCGAAAAGCAAAGGATGTCAGCGTCAGCCCGTATGGTGCGGTGTGGATTACCAGTCTTGAAAATGAAGTTTTCCGACTGTCGTACAATGGCAGTTGGAAAGAAGGACGCGGTGGCACGATCAGCCAGATTGACGCCGGACCTTCGGGTGCGCTGTGGGCATTGCGTCCGGATAATGCGATTGTCCTATATCGCCACAAATCCACGCCGCGCCCAGCGATGGCCGATCCCGGCAATTTGGTGGATTCGACAAAAACCGTTGTTCAGGATAACGGAATTACCATCACACAGATCGAGGTCGATGAGCCGACGGTTACCTATGCTGTAATTTCTGGTCCGAAGAAATGGCGCAATGTTGCTGGCCGGGCAAGTCAGGTCAGTATCGGTAAGAGTGGTGATGTCTGGCATATCGGTGGTAGTGGTTCGCTGTATATCCAGCCCCTGGGGCAACTGGGCTGGAAGCAGGTTCTTGCTTCCGGGGTTGCACGGGTCGAAGCCGGACGACTTAAGAACAATGCCTTCATTCTGACCACGGACGGCAAAATGTGGAATATTGATTCCCTGGGCAAGAAAACGCCGATTTCGGGTTGGGCATCAGACATCGCCGTCGATGATGTCGGAACCCAGTGGCATATTGGTGGTAATGGCAGCGTCTATCGCATGGGGGATAGTGGCTGGATCAGGGTTCCGGGCAATGTCGCGAAAATTGCGGCGGGTGCCGATGGCAAAGTCTGGTCTGTTGGCAGGCAAGGCGAAATCTATCGACTGGAAAACAATCAATGGAACCAGGTTCCGGGGCAGGCACGTGATGTTGCTGTTGGCCGGGACGGGTCGGTCTGGCATCTGGGCGGTCCCAACGGAAACACACTTTACCAGTGGGATGAAAATGCCAAGAGCTGGAAGGTCATTGATGAAACCAAAGCGCAGACTGTGTCAGTAAGTGCTGCTGGAGAAATCTGGGTTGCCCGCCCGGATGGCTCAATGACGGCCTACGACTGATAAGCAAAAAGGGTTGGAAGCCCAGATCGGCTTCCAACCCGAACTGTTTTCAGTCAAAGGCACAAGACGCATCAATCAAGTTCGACACAGCTGCAAGACGTTCATCCCTTGTTGTGTGAAGAATTGTATCTGTTTCCCAAGCGTTTCTTCGCTGTCAAACGTCGCGGCCGTGAGGTCTACAAGCGTTGCATCACGGCGTGCCAGTGCAAGGATGTCGGGGGCGATATCATCATTGTGAAAAATGATATCGGCGGTTTCAACATGACGCGCGATGCCATGGGGAATGTCGTACGCATTGTTTGCGTCAACATCCAGCCGCAAGGATTGTCCTGAGGGGACGGTGGCACTGCTACCTTGCGGGACAAAACTGCGCAGCTCGCGGCTGAGGTCGTCTTGCGTAATTTTTTCGGCGCTATCGGCGCGCAAGGCCTTCTGAAAGAACCGGGTCCAGAAGCGCTGGCGCGATAGCCCGTCGGACAGATGTGTTGCCACCGTTTCGCGGGCATCGCGGGCAATTTTGGCAATGTTTGACAGGGTTGCGGGGAACGCCGTTTCAAGCCGTTGACGCAAGATGCGCGCAAGTGCCGGAGCGCAAGCCCCGGTGGAGATCGTGATCATCACAGGGGCACGGTCAAGGATGGCAGGCACGATGAAATCACAATGCGCTGTCTTGTCGACGACATTTAGCAGAATGTTGCGCCGCTTTGCTGCCGCCTCGACCCGTGCGGTCAAATGCGGATTGTCCGATGCATCGAACACCATTGCGGCACCGTTGATCATGGTGTCGACAAACGGGCTGCTTTCCCACCTGATCTTTCCGTTCGCATGCATTCGGGCGATGTCATCGCAGAGTTCGGGGGCGATGACTGTTATGTCGGCGTGGCTGCGCATCAGAAGGCGGAGCTTGCCCGCAGCGACATCGCCACCCCCAAGCACAACAACCTTCTTGCCCTGCACTTTCACAAATGCCGGGAAATAGGCGAACTTTTCGTCCGGCTGATCGGCAATTGCCGGAGAGCCAAGAGCTTTATTCTGCGGCGCGCGGTAATACGTCATCGAGAATCTCCTTTATCTCCGGCAAACAGGACCCACAGCCTGTTCCGGCCTGTAGCACGCGGCCAATATCGGCTGCAGTAACGGCTTTCTGTTCTGAAATGGCAGTGGTGATCGCAGCCAAACCGACCGAGAAGCATGAACAGATCAAACGATCATTGATGGCACCGGCATCGGGCATGCGCCCGGCCAGAAGTGCATTGCGTTCCATCGGTGCAATGGCATCCGCCCCGAACAGTTTTGAAACCCAGTCGCGACCGAGTGCCGGCCGTTCAGGGCCGACAAAAAGCGCCCCTGTAATGCGGTCACCCTCAAGGCGGGCGACGCGATGAATACCCTTTTTGGCGTCCGAATATTCAATGATTTGTTCGTCATCCTTGTTGGCCGCGATCGGCAGCAGGGATTTGAATATCATTGGTGTATTTCCGGCGATCTCGTAGACCATGCTGCCGACACCGGTTGCGCTGACCCAGTATGGCAGCCCGGATAAATCAAGAGGTGTGCTTGAAAACAGAAGTCCCTGCCATTTGGCGACGAAGGGCTCGACGGCAATGGGAATATGTTTGCTTTCGGGTTGGCCGGAGTGGTGGTCAACATTGGGGGGGAGAAGTCGACCAATCCCACCCGCGGCCGAAAATGAATCACTCCAATGCATTGGAATGAAAACTTGTCCGGGCATTTGCGCATCGGTGACTGCAACACGCATCAGCGCTGTACCGTTTTGACTTTTGATCCAGGCGATCCCGCCATCAGTCAGGTTGTACAGCCCGGCATCATCAGGATGAATTTCAAGCAATGGTTCCGGGCGATGTGCGCTAAGTCGTGCTGCTGTGCCCGTCCGGGTCATTGTGTGCCATTGATCGCGATAGCGACCACTATTGGCAATTAACGGGTAATCCCGGCTGGTTTTCGATTGTGGGTCACGATGGCTGAGGCCAAGCATCTTTGCCCGTCCACTTGAGGTCGTAAAGATGCCATCCCCGTAAAGGCGGGTTGCGCCATGCGCTGGCTGATGTTTACGCGATGCCGGCCATTGGAAGGGGGCCATGTTGTCATATGCCGATTTGCGGGCCTTGTGCCATATGCCGATATCAAAGGCGCGCAAACCATCATTTTCAAATTCTGACAGAGCGGCATGTTCGGCGAATATATCGCTTGGGTTCTTGTATTTGAACGCCTTGGTATAGCCCATGGCTTTGGCGACTTCGGACATGATCCACCAGTCGGGCTTGGCGCTGCCCTGGGCTTTGCGGAATGGACGTTGGCGCGAAATTCGGCGTTCGGAATTTGTAACGGTACCGGATTTCTCGGCCCAGCCAGCAGCAGGAAGTTTTATATTGGCATGACGCAGAGTGTCGGTGTCCTTGACTGTGTCCGATACAATCACAAGCGGGCATCGCGACAGCGCAAGGCGCACACGGTCCGCATCCGGTAGACTGACCGCGGGATTGGTCGCCATGATCCAGACGGCCTTGATTTCCCCGCTTTCAATCGCGCGGAACATGTCGATTGCCTTGTGGCCCTCGCCCGGTTCGAGGACATCTGATTTCCAGAAACGCCGGACGCGGTCGACATCAATGGCGTCATTGGGATTCATGTGGGCAGCAAGCTGGTTGGCAAGGCCGCCAACTTCACGGCCGCCCATGGCATTGGGTTGGCCGGTTACCGAAAACGGGCTGGAACCCGGTTTTCCGACCCGCCCGGTTGCCAGATGGCAATTAAGGATCGAATTCACTTTATCCGATCCGCTAGAAGACTGATTAACCCCCTGAGAAAACACCGTTACGGTGCGTTCAAAGGCGGCAAACCAGTTAAACAACGTTTCCAGTTTCCCCAGACCTGAGCCGTTTTCATCGGCACTTTCGTGGGTGTTGAGCCCGCATTTTTCTGCGGTTGTCTCAATATCAGGGCAGTCGGCGCGTGCCTCTGCCACTGCACCGTCATAGCCACTTACATGACGGGCAACATATTTAAGGTCGGTATTGCCGGTTTGGTCCAGCCACGCCAGCAAGCCGTTAAACAGGGCAACGTCGCTGCCCGGTTTGATTGGCAAATGCAGATCCGCGATATCACAAGTTGCAGTCCTGCGCGGATCAATAACAACGATCTTTGTGCCATGTTTTTCCTTGGCGGTGCGCAGGCGCTGGTTGAGTACCGGGTGACACCATGCCAGGTTCGACCCGGTGAGAATCACCAGATCCGCAATTTCAAGATCTTCATAGCAGCCCGGTACCACATCGGCACCAAAGGCACGCTTGTGGCCGACCACGGTTGATGCCATGCAAAGCCGCGAATTGGTATCGATATGGGGGGACCCGATGAAGCCCTTGATCAGCTTGTTGGCGACATAGTAGTCCTCGGTCAGGAGCTGACCAGAGACATAGAACGCCACTGATTTGGGGCCGTGCTTATCGATGGTGTCGCGCAGGCGCTTTGCCGTTTCGCCAATGGCGTCATTCCACGAGACCTGCTTGCCATCGACTTCGGGTTCCAGCAGACGGATGTCTCGCTTTTCCTCGGCCATGATGGTGTCGATAAGTGCCGCCCCCTTGGAACATGTCCGCCCAAAGTTGGCCGGATGATCCGGATCGCCGCCGACAGCCCATCCATCGCGGGTTGGGGAAATGATCAAGCCACAGCCAACACCGCAATAAGGGCAGGTTGTTTTGACCTCATCCTGCATGGCGCAATCCAGCTTGCAGTTCTGTCAGGCCAACACGTACAACGCCGTTCACGACCTGACATTCGACTTTGGCGGCACACCCGTCATCGGGGCCCTGGGCTTCACCCGTTTCAAGTGAAAACACCATGTTATGAAGCGGGCAGGTCACGAAATGACCATGGACGATGCCCTGTGCCAGCGGTCCCTGTTTGTGCGGGCAGCGGTCGAGCAGGGCAAAGACCTGATCATCAAGTGTTCGGAAAATCGCGATGCGATCGGTTTCGGTTTGCAAGGTTCGGGCCCCCTGCTGCGGGATGGCAGAGGCAGGGCCAACTTCTACCCATGTCAGATTATCGCTCATCTGTCTTACTCCGCTGCAATCATGGAAAGGGGATTGAATTCATGCGCATCAACGCCTTCGGAGGCGCGCTCTGCCCACGGATCAATCTGCGCTGTTTTCTGACTGATCATGAAGCGATCAAACAATGCTTTGCGATTGGCTTCATCATCGACAACCCGTTCCTGAACATGTTTCAGGCCAACTCGCTCGATCCAGGGGGCGGTGCGTTCAAGATAGCGGGCCTCTTCACGGTATAGCTGGATGAAGGCGCCGCAATATTCCTTGACCTCTTCGTCGGTTGTTACCTTGCACAGAAGGTCGGTTGCGCGGACATGAATGCCGCCATTGCCGCCGACATGAAGGTCCCAGCCACCATCGGTTGCCACAACACCAAAATCCTTGATCGTGGCTTCCGCGCAGTTACGTGGGCACCCCGAAACAGCCATTTTGAACTTGTGGGGCATCCATGATCCCCAGGTCATTTTTTCCAGCTCGACAGCCATTCCCATCGACATCTGGGTGCCAAAGCGACACCATTCCTGCCCAACACAGCTTTTGACGGTTCGAAGCGATTTGCCATAGGCATGACCCGATACCATGCCCGCCGAATTCAGGTCGGCCCATACCGCCGGCAGGTCTTCTTTCTTGACCCCAAGAAGGTCAATACGCTGACCACCTGTGACCTTGACGGTCGGGATTTCGAATTTATCGGCGACATCTGCAATGGCGCGCAGTTCGCGCGGGTTGGTCAAGCCACCCCACATGCGCGGAATGACCGAATAAGTCCCGTCTTTCTGGATGTTGGCGTGTACACGTTCGTTGATAAAACGCGATGCACCATGATCAACATACTCCCCCGGCCATGCAGCCAGCAGATAATAGTTCAAAGCCGGGCGACAGACATGGCAGCCATCGGATGACTTCCATTCCAGTTCCTGCATGACAGCAGGCATGGATTTCAGGTTTTTGGCAACGATCAGGCGACGGACACTGTCATGGTCATGATCGGTGCAGGTGCAGATTGGCTTGACCGTTGCCGCCTCATAATCCCCGCCAAGGGTTGCTGCCAAAAGGTTTTCAACAAGGCCCGAACATGATCCGCAGGATGCCGATGCCTTGGTGTGACCCTTAACCTCATCAAGGGTGGTCAGATCTTTTTCATTGATGGCGGCAACAATGGAGCCTTTGCAAATGCCGTTACAGCCGCAAATCTCTGCATCGTCTGGCAGGGCTGCAACGGCATCAAGAGGGTTTCCGGCGCTACCTCCGGCGAATGCCTGACCGAAGGCAAGTGTGTCACGCAGTTCGGTGACGTCTTCGCCGTCCTTCATCAGTTGGAAATACCAACCGCCATCGGACGTGTCCCCATACAGGACCGTGCCCTTGATTTTGCCGTCTTCAAGAACGATGCGTTTGTAGACACCACGTCCGGCATCGCGGAAAACAATTTCCTCTGTTTCGTTGCCGCCGCTGAAGTCACCGGCAGAAAACACATCGACGCCGGTAACCTTGAGTTTGGTCGATGTGATGGAACCTGTGTAGCCATCAGTGTCGATCTCGGCCATGTGATCGGCCAGCGACTTCGCCATTTCAAATAGCGGCGCGACAAGGCCGTAACATTGGCCACGATGCTGTACACATTCGCCAACCGCAAAGATTGCCGGATCACTGGTGGTCATGACATCGTCAACGACGATGCCGCGTTCAACGTTGAGGCCTGCTTCTGTGGCAAGGCGACCGTTTGGTCGGATGCCAACAGCCATGACCACCAGATCAGCCGGGATCATGCGCCCGTCCTTAAGGCGGACGCCGGTTACGTGGTCTGTACCAACGATTTCTGCTGTATCGGCCTCGGTGATGACCTTGATACCGCGTTGTTCGAGTTCCTGCGCCAGAAGATAGCCCGCAGATGGATCGAGCTGACGCTCCATCACGTGCCCTGCCAGATGAAGAACCGTGACGTCCATGCCTTGTGCTTGCAGGCCGACGGCGGCTTCGAGGCCCAAAAGCCCGCCGCCAATCACAACCGCCGGGCCGCCTTTTGCCGCGGCACCAAGCATGGTCTCGACATCATCGACATCGCGGAATGTCACAACACCATCAAGCTTATGGCCCGGAACCGGGATAATGATCGGATCGGAACCGGTGGCAAGCAGCAGTTCGTCATATTCGGTTTCCGTACCGCTCTTGGAAATTACCACCTTGCGGTCGCGGTCAATCTTGACCACCGGGTCGCCGGAATAAAGATAGATATTGTTTTCCGTGTACCACTCGGGCGTGTTGATGACGATTTCGTCGAAGTCCTTTTCACCCGAAAGCAATGGCGAGAGCATGATGCGGTTATAGTTCACGCGCGGTTCGGCACCGAAAACCGTAATGTCGTATTTGTCTGGTGCGCGTGACAGGATTTCTTCGACGGTGCGCATGCCAGCCATACCGTTGCCGATGACAACCAGGCGGGATTTTGCGGTTCTTAATGCTGCAGTGACGTGGTTCATTTGTCTCTGGCTCCTCGTCGCGGGATGCGAAGTTGGCACAAAAAAAACGCCCGATGCGGCCTGCTCCCAAAAGAGGCATTTCGCAACGGACGTCATTATCCGGTGAACCCGTCGTTGGATTCTATATATATGAGATCGGCATTTCTCCGGAGCCGCAGGCGACACTGCCCGCGCTCATGCCTCTCTATATTCAAGTGGCATGCCAAAAATTATAGTTCGGAAAAATATCTGATAAGTATTTGAAAAATATCTGATATTTTTACCTTCCTGTTTTATCAGTGATCTATGGGAATGTCGTGAATGATTAAAATATGAACACTGCAAAATCAGTGTGATCTTTTTTTGTGCATTTTTCGGGTATTTTGAGTTCTGCGAAATTTCTCTGTGCAGATGCAGTGAGATAAAATTCCCATAAATCAGCTGTTTGGTGCGTTTTTCCCGCATCGCGGAAAAATTGGCGCGGTGTTTGCAATGTAGGGTTCGTGTGAGCAGCTTTGACGAAAGCAGGCCCAATGACGGGTGGCTCACAGTTCTTCGTCCAACGGCGGACGATCAGACGTTTGGAATTGCAGCGCGATGACCGCGCAGCCTTTCCGATACGAATGACGGGCCGCCTGCAGACATCTTCCAGATGAAGCATTTAGGCCCATGGGGAAAAACCGTCGGTCGCTTACAACAGACATTCAGTGCTGTGCGGCCTAAACGAAGGGCTTCTGATCATGGAAATCAAGAACAAGGCTACACGCATAAATCTATTCAGTCTCAAGACTGTCCAGATGCGTACTTTCCACCTTACCTGGCTTTCATTCTTCCTGTGCTTCTTTGGTTGGTTCGGTATTGCACCGCTGATGCCGCTGGTGCGCGATGACCTGGGGCTTACCAAAAGCGAAATCGGCAGTACCATCATTGCCTCTGTCGCCATCACGGTTCTGGTCAGACTTTTGATCGGGCCGCTTTGCGACAAGATCGGGCCGCGCAAGACCTATACCGGTCTTCTGGTGCTGGGCTCGCTTCCGGTCATGCTGATTGGTCTTGCTGACAGCTATGAAACCTTCCTGCTTGCCCGTTTGGCTATCGGCTCGATCGGGGCATCGTTTGTGATCACGCAGTATCACACGTCGATGATGTTCGCGCCGAACGTGGTTGGGACGGCAAATGCCACGACCGCTGGCTGGGGTAACCTTGGCGGTGGCGTGACGCAGATGGTCATGCCGGCGATCCTCGCCATGGTTCTTGGTTTCGGTGTAGCTGAAACCATGGGCTGGCGTCTGGCGATGGTATTTCCGGGCGTGATCATGCTGGTGGTTGCAGTGCTTTACTGGGTCTTCACCACGGATTGCCCGGATGGCAACTATAGCGATCTGCGCAAAAGCGGTGCGCTGAAACCTGAAGATGACACCGCTGGTGCGACCAAAGGAATGTTGGCTGCAGTATCGGATTACCGTGTCTGGGCATTGTTCCTGGTTTATGCGGCGTGCTTTGGTGTAGAGCTGACCATCAACAACATTGCTGCAATCTATTTCTTCGACAAGTTTGACCTGTCTTTGGCAACTGCCGGTATGATCGCTGGTCTGTTTGGCTTGATGAACATCTTTGCCCGTACGCTGGGCGGTGTGTTTTCTGACAAGTTTGCTGCCAAGGGCGGTCTTTCGGGTCGCGTGAAGTTTCTGTTCATGGCACTGTTCATCGAAGGCATCGCCCTGATTGCCTTCTCGCAGATGGAAGCACTGGTTGTTGCGGTTGCCGTGATGATCGTCTTCTCGCTGTTCGTTCAGATGTCAGAAGGGGCAACCTTCGGGATTGTTCCGTTTGTTAACCGCAAGGCGCTTGGCTCGGTTGCGGGCATTGTCGGTGCGGGTGGTAACGCCGGTGCGGTTGCTGCGGGCTTCCTGTTCAAGTCCGAAGCGCTTACCTATGAAGAGGGTCTTCTTTATCTTGGTGTTGCAGTGCTAATTTGCTCGTTCGCAGCACTGGCTGTGCGGTTCTCGGTGGAAACGCAGGCCGAAGAAAAAGCACGGTTTGAATCTGCTCAGGCGGAACGTATGGGTACTTCCGGCTCAACGCAGCCGGTTCCGGCTGAATAACCGCGCGTTTGACAAAATCTATTCGGGATGCGGCCAGTGTCGCATCCCGAACCATTAATCCGTATCCGATAACGGGCGGAAAGATAAAAAGAGTTATGAGAGATCAGGCCAAAAGAGGCTGCAAGGGAGTTAAGGGGTAATTTGGTAAGGCTGGAAGAATACAATATTCTGGTGATCGACGAAGATCCCGACCGCGCGGCTATTGTCGAACGTGGTCTGGTCGAAAGCGGTTATGCGCGCGTTTCGCGAATTGGGACGTCACACAATTTGGTTGAACGCATTCAGGCGCTTGCCCCGGACATTATCATTATTGATCTTGAGAATCCGGACCGTGATACTCTTGAACAGATGTTTCAAGTGTCACGCGCGATCGCGCGCCCGATTGCCATGTTTGTCGACCAGAGCGATGCCTCGATGATTCAGGAGGCTGTTTCAGCCGGTGTCAGTGCGTATGTCGTTGACGGTTTACGTCAGGACCGCATTCGCCCGATTGTCGAGATGGCGATTTCACGTTTCAACGTTTTCGATCAGCTGCGCCGTGAGCGCGACGAGGCGCAGGCCAAGCTTAATGAGCGCAAAATGATTGAGCGGGCCAAGGGATTGCTGATGAAAGAAAAAGGTTTGTCCGAGGAAGAATCCTATAACCTTTTGCGCAAGAATGCCATGAAGCAGAACCGCAAGATCTATGAGATTGCGCAAAGTGTCATCACGGCGTTTCAGTTGGAGTTTTAATTGATGGCAAATAAGGTTCGTCTCGGATTTGTACCGCTTGTCGACTGTGCCATTCCAGTCGTGGCGCGCGCGATGGGATTTGCCGCGCGCGAGAACATCGAACTGGAACTTGTGCGGGAAATGTCATGGGCCGCCATTCGCGATAAACTGGCTTTTGGCATGCTGGATGCGGCACACTTGCTTGCGGGCATCCCGATTGCCGCGCGCCTTGGGCTTGGCGGGCTGCCGGTTCAAAACATTGTCGTACCGATGGCCTTGGGCCGTGGCGGCAATGCGATTACGGTTTCAACAAAGCTGTATCAACGTATGCTCGAAGCCGATCCTGATGCGATGCACGGGCCGCGTGGCTTGTCCGCCAGGGCGCTTAAAAAGGTCATTGATGAGGACAAGGCTGAAGGTCGTCCGATCATGTCCTTTGCCACGGTGTTTCCGTTTTCAAGCCATAACTATGAGCTCCGCTACTGGATGGCAGCTGCCGGAATTGACCCGGACGCGGATGTGAATATCGGTGTCATTGCGCCGCCCAGAATGTTTGACAGCCTGCGAAATGGCTGGGTTGACGGCTATTGCGTCGGGGAGCCATGGAACCAGCGCGCTGTCTTTCATGGCGATGGCGTCATCGTCGCCCTGAAGGACGATATCTGGTCCCGCAGCCCTGAAAAAGTTTTGGGATTGCGCGAAGACTGGGCGAACTCCAACCCGGAACTTGTTTCATCGCTGGTGCGTGCATTGGTTTGTGCGGCAGAATGGGCAGATCAGCCGGGAAACCGGGTTGAACTTGCGCACATTCTGTCAGAGGAAGCCAATGTCGGCGCCCCGTTTGAAGTGCTCAATGCATCGCTTAGTGGCAAACCGGTCTTGCGCCCTGGTGAACCGCCACTTGATCTGCCCGACCGCCACGTATTTTATCGTTACACCGCAACCTTCCCCTGGCTTTCACAGGGGCGCTGGCTTGGTGAACAAATGAAACGCTGGCGGCAAATCCCAGAGGATTCTGACCTTAAGACTGTCATCCGGGAGGTCTATCGCCCGGATCTGTATCGGACAGCGGTCGACGGGCTTGATGTTCTGGTGCCGCAAGATGACTGGCGTGTTGAAGGTGCCGCGAATTCAGCGGATCAAGCACTTGTCGGCCGCGATCAGTTTCTTGATCACAGTGTCTTTGAAGTCGAGTGTTAAGGGCGCATACCGTTCTCAGACTTTTGCTGCAAGGTGTTGTTCTGGGTATCAAAGGCGCGCCGACTGGCGCAGGAGAAATCGATCCCACCTTCTGTCATCTAACAGAAGGAAGCGTCGGCCATGTTCGTGCATGCAAGAATTCACAGCCTTGTTCGGTGATCACGATGTTTTCTTCATGAACCATCATCTTACCCGGTAAGAAGCTCATGCCCGGTTCGAGGGTTATGACCATCCCGGGTTTGAGCGGTACATCACCGCCTTCCTGAAGTGATGGCCATTCGGTGAGTTGCATGCCAAGGCCATGACCCATGCGCCCGACTGAATTGCCAAGTGCACCTGCCTTGGTCAATTCGTCTGACATGGCACGCCATACGTCGCCGGTGGTATGTCCGGGCTTGGCAGCTTTTAGCCCCGCCTCTGTGGCTGCAAAGACAGCGTCATAGGCAGTCAGGGTTTGCGGATCGACTTCGCCAAAGGCGAAGTTTCGGTCGAAGTCACTGAAATATCCGTCGAAATTGGCACCGGCATCGATAATCAAAACGTCGCCATCACCTAACGCCCGATCTGTCGGCCCCATGATGATGTTGTCATAGCCGCCCGGACCGGATGCCGCGATCAGATAAGGGCAACTGTCTGCACCCAAACGCAACATTTCGATCTGCATGGCCTTGCAGGCTTCGCGTTCGGTTATGCCGGGTTGAATGGTATTGCGCAGGAAATCGAACCCGGCGGCGGTGACTTCGCAGGCAAAACGGATTTTGGCGATTTCGGCTGCCGATTTCACTGCACGAATGCTGCGCAAAAGGGGGCTGATATCAACAATTTCATGATTGTTCAGGTTTTCACAGAGCTGCCTGAAATTGGCGGCGGGCATACGTAAATGGGTTTCCGGCCCCATCATGATGCCGATTTTCTGACGGCTGCCAGCCGCAATTTTAAGCGTGTCAGTCAGAAGACTGATGCCATCATCTTCCGGGCGGGGCGAGGGCCAGCTTCGGACATTTTCAATCCATGTTTGGTCAAACCCGACGACACCGATTTCGGGCACAACGGCAATTGGTTTGCCGTTTGCCGGGATCACCAGAAACCATGGCCGCGTTGGGCTTTCCCAGAATTGCGACTTGAATCCGCTGAAGTAACGAAATTCCGGTTCGGTCGTGACAAAGAGCGCGCCTATATCCTGCGCAGCCATGAGTGCCTGAAGGCGATTGGTGCGGTTTTCAAATTCGGCGGTTGCAAACCCGCGGGAAGGGGGAATCAATTTAACGGTTTCCATCTTTGCGGGGCTCCTGCGATGGGCGATCAGCCCAGAATGTCTTCGGCCAATTGCACCCAGTACTCTGCGCCTTTGGAGAGGATGCGGTCATTGAAATCGTACTTCGGATTATGAAGCGCACAGCCACCAACCGTCCCGGTGCCGTTACCGATCAGGGCGTAACAACCGGGTTTGACGCGTAGCATGCTGGAAAAATCTTCGGAAATTGTCAGGGGAACACAATCGGCAACAACATTTTCGGCCCCAAAGACAGCCTGTGCCGCCTTGATCGCCTTGGTGGTTTGGTCGGGATTGTTGATGGTGGAATGAAAGGTGTTTTTGAAACTGAATTCATAGCTGGCACCAGCCGCCTGACAAGTACCGGCAACGATGCGTTCCATGGCGGTTTTGATTTTGTTCAGGCTGGCATCGGTAAAGCAGCGGCAATCACCCTTGATGGTGACTTCGGACGGGATCACATTGACTGTGCCATTGGTGATGAATTCGGTTGCAGAGACAACAGCAGTTTCCTCGACCGCGCTGAGATTGCGTGACGTAATGGTTTGAAGGGCCATGATGATCTGCGAGCCCACCACGATCGGGTCGACACCGCGATGGGGCATGGCGGCATGACCGCCAATGCCCTTGATCCTGATTTCAAAGCTGCTTTCACTCGCCATAAGGGAACCGGGCCGGACGGTGAAGGTGCCCTCTGCCAAACCGGGCATGTTGTGCAGGCCATAAACTTCATCAATGGCAAAGCGTTCAAACAGGCCATCATCAATCATTGCCTGCGCGCCAGCACCATGTTCTTCGTCAGGCTGGAAAATGAAATGCACCGTACCATCAAAGTTTCTGGTTTTTGCCAAATGGGCGGCCGCCCCCAAAAGCATCGCCGAATGGCCGTCATGGCCGCAGGCATGCATCTTGCCATCATGTGCGGAGCGGTAGGGTGTTGTGTTTTCCTCGGCAATGAAAAGCGCATCCATATCGGCACGCAGACCCACGGATCGGTCTGAGCTGCCATTGCGCAGAATGCCGACAATACCGCTTTGCCCGACGCCGCGCACGGTCTCAATCCCGAAGCTTTCAAGCTTTTCGGCAATGAAGTTTGATGTCATGGGCAAGTCAAAACCGCATTCCGGATGGCGATGAAGGTGCTGACGCCATGCGGTCATGTCTTTGATCAGGGGCATATCAAGGGGCATTTAATGTCCTTTGTTTCAGGCGCGCGATTGGAGTGCTGCGGTCCCCAGATGATCACGCATCAGGGTGCCGAAACCCGATATCGGGTTCGGATAGTTCATCAGTTTCAGGCTGTGCCACGCAAGAGCCTGATTGGAACTGATGACCGGGATATTCAGTTGGTCTTCGAGATCCGCGATCAGGCCAGAGGCCCGAAGGGCGGTGCAGGAAATGAACAAAAGATCAGCCTGTTTGGCGCAGGTTTGAAGGGCTGCGGTTTTGATGTCTTCGGGCGCGATGAAGGTCATGGCGGTGTCGTCTTCAAACCCGAAGCCGGTCATGTTGATGACCTCTACCCCAAAGGATTCAAAAAGGGCCGCAACATCGCGGTTTACCGGTTCGGTATACGGGGTGAGGATCGAGATTTGTTTGGCCGATAGGGTTTTAAACGCCGTTATGGCGGCGGTGGCGGGGTTCGTCACCGGCACACCCGGATGCACGTCTTGAACAAGGCGGGTGACTTCATCAACACCAATGGCAATGGCACCCGATGTGCAGGCATAAATCACCGCATCAAGACCGGTGCCAGGCAGGATTTTATCGGCAGCATCGCGGATGCCCGGCGTCATGCGGCGAAGATTTTCAATTGTCAGCGGATTGTGATTGCGTACCCGACTGGTAAAGAAGCTGACATCTGATGGATAGAGCTGTTTGAGATCGGTTTCGATATTGAAATCAGTCGCCAACGATATCAAGCCAACCCGTCCAGCCGGGGCCAGATGGTCCAGTGGTTTCAAAGGATTGATCGTCGCAAAACTGGTCATTGCTGATGAAAACCCCAAAAAGGGATGCCAAGATGTAATGAGCGCCCCTGACATGGATGCAGAACGAAAAGCGTAGCGCAATCTGATGCGGGAATTCCGACATTCGGGCATCCATGGCGTCGAAACGCCGCATTATTTGCCGGAATATGATCGGCAAAAGGGGTTTACATTGCAATCAAAGCCCGCACACTGAGTACAATGTGCCGGATCGACCGGCCCGATTTTTCAGGTGTTTTCAATGAGCAACGCCCCCATTGGCAAGATCGACGGCTTTGATGCGAAAATCCTTGAGATCATCCAGAAATCAAGCCGGGCAACCTCCGATCAGGTCGCCGAGCAGGTGTGCCTGTCCCCGGCGGCCGTTCAGCGGCGCATCAAGAAAATGCGAGAACAGAATATCATCAGCGCCGAAGTCGCCGTAGTAAATGCCAAGGCGGTTGATCGCAATGTCACCGCCATCGTGCAGGTGACGATGGAGCGCGAACAGCTTCATCTCCTTGATGAATTCAAGAAAACGGCAAAGAACCACCCGTCTGTTCAGCAATGCTATTACGTAACAGGCAGTGCCGATTTCGTGCTTGTCGTGACGGCACGCGACATGGACGAGTATGAAGACTTCACCCGTGAGGTCTTCTTTGAAAACAACAATGTTAAAGGCTTCCAGACCAGCATTGTCATGGACAATGTGAAGGTCGGCCTGTCGGTGCCGGTTGATGTCGATTAATCCTGCGCTGTTTGTCCAACGAGGCGGTCATACATTTCCGGATCCGTCGCCCCCTCTGTCCCGATGACGAAAACCTTGCTGGTTGGGTCAAGGCCCAATGCCTTGGCAAAGGTCGGGTTTTGTGATGCCAGAATGGCTGCCCCCAGACCGGCAACAGCGGATTCTCCTGCCTCTGCCTTGGGGTCAGTTTCGTAGCCCCGGGCAAGAAGTTGCATTACTGGTGCGACCATGTCCTCGCTCAGCGTCATGAAGTCATCCGCCCCGTTTGACAGGATCTGCCAGCCGAGAAGGGATACCTCGCCACAGGCCAGGCCCGCCATCAGGGTTTCAAGATCGCCCTCAACCGCGACCGGATGACCGACCTTCGCACTTTGCTGCAGGCAGTTGGCCTGTTCGGGTTCGACCACGACGATGCGTGGCCGCTTTTCGCCCCAGAGGTCCCAGAAATAGCCCGTTACGGCCGAGGCCAATCCGCCAACACCGCCCTGAATGAAGACATGGGTCGGGATGTCGCCGTGAAGCTGCTCGACCGCCTCAGCCAGCATGACGGTATAGCCAAGGGCGACGTCCTTGGGGACCTCCATGTAGCCTTCATAACTGGTGTCCGAAACGATGATGCGTCCCTTGGCCTTGGCTTCGCTATCGGCGAGCCGGACAGATTCGTCATAGTTGCCAGTAATGCGGATGACTTCGGCGCCAAAGGCCTCCATGGCTTGTTTGCGGCCTTCGGAAACATCGCGATGAATGTAGATTACACAGCCGCAGCCAAACATCTGTGCACCCCAGGCAACAGAGCGCCCGTGATTGCCATCGGTGGCGCAGGTAACAACGATTTCTGAGACTGTGTCCTTGTGTTTGCCCGCAATAATGTCCGAGACGCTGGGGTGGATGCCGGCTTTATCTTCGATGATGGCCTGAAGTTGCCTTGCAACGGCATAGGCGCCGCCAAGTGCCTTGAAGCTTTTCAGGCCGAACCGGGTTGCTTCGTCCTTGTACCAGATCTTACCAAGCCCGCAGTCGCGCGCAAGGTTGGTAAGGCTGTGAAGCGGGGTTGGCTGATAAGACGGCCACGCGGTGATATTCGCAATGGCTTCACGTGATCTTGCAACGCTGATGACAGCCTTTTGGGCGTCGGAATAGGCGGTTTCCCGGTTTGCCAACGGATTTGCAAAATGGGTCATCGACCCTTTGGCGTTAATCATGCTCATCACTGCCCTTAAATGTTCAAGACACGCAACCATCACCGATGGCCCGATACGTGACATTTTATTGGCTCGGCATGCGGATTTTCCTTTGAATTGCGATCAAATCCGACGCGCGCCATCAGATTTCGGGTGAATCTGAGGCAAGCCATCAAAAGGGTGGTGCAGGATCAGGGTTCGAAATTGTGTCGCGCATAGAACCGGTTGAGTTCATTTGGCGTGGGTGCCTGTCCACAGAATGTTTCGACATAGCCCGGAATGCGCGCCATGCGGACGGCAAGGTCTTCGTTTGATTGCATGGAAATATAGCCGATCTGCACCAGATAGATGGTGCGTGCACGGACATCGGCCATGCGTTCATCCTGCCCGAAGCGGATGAATAGTTTTGCGAGCGCATCAAGACGTTGCTGATCGGCCTTTTCAATCTCGGCCATGACATCGTCGGACTGCACCGACCAGCTGCGCACGGCGAATTCAAGGCGCGCGTCAAACAGGTCGGGCATCAGCCAGCAATCGATGATGTTCAGCATCGCTTCCGAGACGCTTTCGGCATAGGCCTCTGTCTGTTTGATCAGGTTGCCGGTGTTTTTTTCGCGCCACAGATCAAGCAGGGCACCAAGCAACTCCCTCCGGTCCTTGAAGAACCAATAGAAGCTGGTGCGCGACAGGTTCAGGCGCTTTGCCAATGGCTGGATCTTCACGCCATCCACACCGGTTTCAAGCAGGGCGTCATAAGCCGCGTTCAGCCAGACCTCGGCTGATCCGCGCCAGCCACTGTTTTGCCCGGCGATATCTTCAATCTGTTCTTCCATGGGCCTGTCCTTAGCAAAATGCCCGGATCGCGACAAGCAGAGTGTACATGAATGTATCTGAAATATACATCAGTGAACTTAAAATTGACATAACTGTACATTTCTGAATATCGTCATGGGCAGAGAGTCCAAAACCGGAGCCCCGCACATGTCCAACGACCCGCTTCTTCAGCCCTATCAGCTTAAACATCTGACGCTGCGCAACCGCATTATCATGACGTCGCACGAGCCGGCCTATCCCGAGGATGGCATGCCAAAGGACCGTTATCGCGCCTATCATGTTGAGCGCGCCAAGGGCGGTGTTGCGATGACCATGACGGCGGGGTCGGCTGCGGTATCAAAGGACAGCCCACCGGTTTTCAACAACCTTCTGGTCTGGAAGGATGAAGTCGTTCCGTGGATGAAGGATCTGACCGACGCGGTGCATGAACAGGGTGCTGCTGTCATGATCCAGCTGACCCATCTTGGCCGTCGCACGCGTTGGGACAAGGCAAACTGGTTGCCGGTAGTATCCCCCTCTCACAAGCGCGAAGCAGCCCACCGGGCCTTCCCGAAAAAAATGGAAGACTGGGATATTGAGCGCATCATCAAGGATTATGCCGATGCTGCCGAACGCATGAAGGCGGGCGGTATGGACGGGATCGAGCTTCAGGCCTATGGCCATCTGATGGACCAGTTCTGGTCGCCGCTGACCAACGAACTTGAAGGCCCTTATGGTGGCAGCATCGATAACCGCCTGCGCTTTACCTTTGATGTGCTGACCGAAATTCGCAAACGGGTCGGGCCGGATTTCATTGTTGGTGTGCGTTATACCGGTGATGAAGACCTTGAGGGAGGATTGACCAAGGAAGATGGTCTGTCGATTTCCAAGCGTCTTAAAGACAGTGGCATGGTCGACTTCCTGAATGTTATTCGCGGGCATATTGATACGGATGCCGGTCTGACCGACGTGATCCCGATTCAGGGCATGGCGAACTCGCCGCATCTGGATTTTGCCGGTGACATTCGTGCAGCCACCGATTTCCCGACATTCCATGCTGCCAAGATCCCCGATGTCGCGACTGCGCGCCATGCGATTGCATCGGGCAAGGTCGATATGGTTGGCATGACCCGCGCACACATCACCGATCCGCATATCGTGCGCAAGATCATTGAAAAGCGCGAAGATGAAATCCGTCCGTGCGTCGGGGCGAACTATTGCCTTGATCGCATTTATCAGGGCGGGTCGGCCTATTGCATCCATAACACCGCAACCGGGCGCGAGCTTTCGATGCCGCAAATTGTTGAAAAGGCCGAAACCCGCAAGAAGGTTGTAATTGTCGGATCCGGCCCGGCCGGGATGGAGGCCGCGCGTGTCGCCGGCGAACGCGGGCATGAAGTTGTTGTCTATGAAGCCGCCCCCAATCCGGGCGGCCAAATTCGCCTGACCGCACAAAACGAACGCCGCCGCGAAATGATCAGCATCATTGAATGGCGTATGGCTGAATGCAACCGACTTGGCGTAACCTTCCATTTCAACACTTGGGCCGAGGCCGACACGATTACGGCCGAAAACCCGGATGTGGTGATCGTCGCCACCGGCGGCATGCCCGATACCGAGGTCCTGTCAAAGGGCAATGATCTGGTGGTGTCGACCTGGGATATCATTTCGGGTGACGTCAAGCCGGGGACCAATGTTCTGGTCTATGATGATGCCGGGGATCACGCCGGTCTGCAGGCAGCTGAACTGATTGCCAAGTCAGGGGTCAAGGTCGAAATCATGACGCCGGATCGGTCCTTTGCGCCGGAAGTCATGGCGATGAACCTTGTGCCCTATATGCGCAGCATGCAGAAGCTTGATACCACCTTTACGGTGACCTATCGCCTTGAGGCGGTGGAAAAGCAGGGCAACCAACTCATCGCGCATGTCGGCAGTGACTATGGCGGGGTTGCCAAGCAACGGGTCGTCGATCAGATCGTGGTCAACCACGGCACCATTCCGCTTGATGATATCTATTTCGATCTCAAGCCCGGTTCATCGAACCATGGTGAAATGTCGCATGATCAGCTTCTGGCCGGTCAGCCACAATCAGTTGTACGGAACCCGGATGGGACTTATCAGCTGTTCCGGATCGGGGATGCCGTATCGGCACGCAACACCCATGCGGCAATCTATGATGCGTTGCGCTTGTTGAAAGACGTCTGACCTGATCGGCAAGTGTGGCGATGTGCTGCGCTTGCCGTTTCCCGTGATCTCAGGCGGCGTCGATCAACCAGTCGACAAATATGCGGGCCTTTTCGGATGCGCGGGGATGGACGCGCAAGTAAAACCCCATGGGAGATGCGATTTCGTCCGGCACAAGTTTGATCAGGCGTCCATCTTCAAGCAGCGGTCCAACCAGTTCGTCCCATCCAAGCATTGCACCGACATCGTCCTGTGCGGCCTGCAATGCAATCGTGTAATTGTTGAGCTTGAAGCTGCGGCCCTTTGGGGCGGGGCGTCCCAATGCGCGGAACCAGTCAGTCCATGTTGTCCAGTCTGTTTCCTCGTTATGCAGATGGATCAGGGGTGTGCGCAGCAGATCATCAATCGTTTCAATGTTTTGTTCGGCCTTGAAGGCCGACGTGCCGATGGCGGCCACACGGTCCTGAAACAGTTTGTAATATCCCTCCGCCCCGTCATCGGGGTTGCTGTAATGGATGCTAAGGTCGCAATGCCCGGTCATGCCGGGCACATCCGAGACAATTTGCGAGACCGTAATATTTGGATAAATTTTCCAGAAGGCGGCAATTTTTGGCGTAAGCCAAAGTGAACTGACAGCCGTTGTGGTTCTGATTGTGACATCAACCGTTTCATGTTGATCGCGCAACTGGATGACCGCGTCGGAAATGGTTTCAAAACCCCTTTGCAGTGCAACGAGCAGGAAAGCGCCTTTCTCGGTCAATTCCACCCCGCGGTTGCGGCGAATGAAAAGCGCACTGCCAATATCGGCCTCAAGTGCCTTGATCTGATGGCTTACAGCCGCAGGCGTCACATTCAGTTCCGCTGCCGCATCCTTGAAGCTCATATTGCGACCCGCTGCTTCAAAGCAGATCAGGGCATTTATCGAAGACAGATCATATGGGCGGGCCAACGGCCTCTCCTGAAAACAGCGCAGGGTAGTTTGTGTGAGTTTTTCAGATTAGGTGAGCTAAACCAAGATGAAAATTAATGCCGTTGTAAATTGTGGCATGAAGTTCACACTTTTGGTTGCTTTTAACCATCAAGAAACGGATTTCCGCCATGCCCGTTATTTCGCATTCAGTCCAAGAGCTTTTGGCGCGTCGTGTTCCTGGATATTCTCTGGAACAGCCGTTCTATACGGATCAATCGATCTTTGAGCTCGACCTTGAAAGCATTCATTACAAAGAATGGCTGTTTGCGATCCCGGCATGCGAAATACCCAAGGCGGGCGATTACGTCATTTATGAAGTCGGTGCTTATTCCGTCGTGATCGTGCGCGGCAATGATCAGATGGTACGTGCCTTCCACAATTCGTGCCGCCATCGTGGGTCGGTTCTGTGCAAAACCAAAAAGGGCCGAAATCCACGGCTGGTTTGCCCGTATCACCAGTGGACCTATGACCTTGATGGCAAGTTGCTTTGGGCACGTGATATGGGGCCGGATTTTGACAATTCAAAATTCGGGTTAAGCCCGGTTCATTGCCGGATGATACACGGCTTGGTCTATATCTGCCTTGCTGAAAACGCACCGGATATCGAACCGTTTGCCAAGACCGCCGAGCTGTATCTTGCGCCGCACGATCTTGAAAATTCCAAGGTCGCGTTTGAAAGCACGATCATCGAAAACGCCAACTGGAAGCTGGTTTGGGAAAATAATCGGGAATGCTATCACTGCGGGGGCAACCACCCGTCGCTGTGTCGGACCTTCCCGGAAGATGCGCGCGCGATCGGCAGTACATCCGATGGTGTGGTGGCCGGTGAGCTTGATCGTCATATCGCCCGGTGCGAGGCGGTTGGCGCGCCATCGGCCTATCAGATCTCGGATGCCGGTGAATGGCGTCTGGTGCGTGTACCGCTTCTGGGGGAAGCGGAAAGTTACACACTTGATACCAAGGCTGCTGTCAGCCTGCCGAACTCCAATATCCCGTTCAAAAATGCGGGATCACTTTTGAAGTTTCATTACCCGTCGACCTGGAACCATTTCCTGTCGGATCATGCGCTTGTTTTCCGTGTGACGCCGATCAGCCCGATGGGAACCGAAGTCGTCACCAAGTGGCTGGTGCACAAGGATGCGGTTGAGGGACGTGACTATGACCTGAAACGATTGACTGAAGTCTGGCTTGCGACCAATGCCGAGGACAAGGAAGTGGTCGAAAACAATCAGCGTGGCATCGCGACACCGGCCTACAAGGTGGGACCGTATTCCGAGAGCCAGGAAGCAGGCGTAGCCCAGTTTGGCAACTGGTATGCGAAAACACTGTTGGACAGGCTGACCCAGACCAGATTGGTCGCGGCGGAGTAGGGCGATGTCAGTGATCGAGAAACCGAAACTTGCCTTCTGGTCGGACTCCGAGGAACTGGAATGTGTTTCGTTCCTGCCAGAAGCCCCCAACGTCATGACATTTTGCTTCCAGTCGGTGTCGGGCGCTTTGTTCAGCTATGACCCCGGGCAGTTTTTGACGTTGGAGCTCCCGGTGCCGGGCGGGCCGCTTTATCGTACTTACACGATTTCATCCTCGCCATCGCGGCCGACATCCTTGACTGTGACGGTCAAGGCGCAAATTGGGTCGGTCGGTACGCGCTGGATGCTTGATCATTTGCGTCCGGTCATGCGCATTCGGGCCAAAGGGCCGTCTGGCAGCTTTTCATTGATTAACCATCCGGCGGATAAATACCTTTTCATTTCGGCGGGGTCGGGCATTACGCCGATGATGTCGATGACGACCTATCTTTATGACGCCGGACGTGATCCCGACATTGTATTCGTCAATTGTGCAAAGCGCCCGTCCGAGATCATCTTTCGCGAACGCCTGGAACACAGCGCATCACGGATTAACGGTATTGCCCTGAAATGGGTGGTCGAAGAAGCCGATCCCTACAAGCCGTGGACCGGATATTTGGGGACGTTCAATCAGCTGATGCTGGGCCTGATGGCGCAGGATTATCTTGAACGTGAAGTGTTTTGTTGTGGACCTGAACCCTTCATGCAGGCCGTGCGAGAGGTTCTTGTCGGGCTTGGCTATGATATGGATCGCTACCATCAGGAAAGCTTCCACGCGCCGACACTTGAAGCAGAAGACGTGCCCGATGATGTCGTCCCCGATGAGGACAGCAAGGCTGTCATCGCATTCACCGCATCTGGCATTACGGCAAATTGCACCCAGACCGATACCGTCCTTGCCGCGGCGCGCACGGCAGGCCTCGTAATCCCGTCAGGCTGTTCGATGGGGATTTGCGGGACATGCAAGGTGCGCAAGACCGAAGGGCAGGTTCATATGGTTCATAATGGCGGGATTACTGACGACGATATCGAGGAAGGCTATATCCTTGCCTGCTGCTCGAACCCGATCGGGCACGTCACTATTGATGCCTGATGATGCCCGGCGGCTGATCGACTTCGACCTGTTGTCAGGGCAGGGTGGCCGGGACCGGAACCGTATTGCGATATTCCGACGGGTTCATGCCGATTTCGGCCTTGAAGGCATGAATGAAATGCGATGCGTCGCAAAAACCGGTACTGAGCGCGATCTGGGTGGTGGTCCTGTTCGACTCGCCAAGCATCTTTTTGGCAGCATCAAGCCGAATACGTAGTGCCGTGCGCGAAGGTGAAATGCCCAGATCGGCACTGAACGCGCGTTCAAGCTTGCGGCGCGTTACACCAAGTTTCTCTGCCATTTTGGCGACGGTTTCGGGCGATTCGATATTCTGGCGCATCCGCAGAAGCGCCTTCTTTACCAGCGGTTCGCGGGCAACCAGATCAGTCTGGAAGCCCGGCTGCGGATTTTCGCCGGTCATCGCCTCGTTGATGATCATGATGCTCAGACTCTTGGTCGCGGCCGTGCGTCCGATATGCTTTTCCACCACCCAGGCTGCCAGATGGGCCGCGCCATGCCCGCCCGAACAGGTCAGGCGGTCACGATCAACCACAAAGATCTGATCGGAAACCGGTTGGGCGGCCTCAAAGCGTGCGACAAATTCGTCATGGTGGAACCAGCTGACACAGCAGCGGTATCCTTCAAGAAGGCCCGCCTCATACAACGCGAAAACCCCGGTGCATAGGCCGATCAGACTTTTGCCTTTGGCCGCAGCCGCCTTGAGATAGGCAATACACTCAGATGAAAACCCGCCTTCTTCTTGAATAAGCCCGCCAACAACCACGATATAGTCGTAGTCACCGGCATTGCGCAGGCGCGTGTCGGGCTGCACCTTGACCCCGCAACTGGAACGCACCGGGTTCATGGTATCAGACAGCACTGTCCAGTCGCAGTTAATCGGCCGTGAACGGTCCGCCTCATCGGCGGCCAGACGCAATACATCGACAAAGCTTGCAAACGCTGTCAGCGTGAAATTGTCTGCCAGCAGAAAGGCGACGCGAAGACGCTTTTTTGCATTGGTTTTGCCAGGATCGGAGCGAGGGTTCGAAAAAGAGTTCATGGCAAAAATATACAATGAATTTGTCGCAATTATCCAGTCCGCAAACCAAGGACATTGATAGAGTTCCGGCAATGGTAAATCGGGGGATCGTACAATCATGACCCATTTTTCTGCGCTATCGCTTATAAAGAACGCCCTGAGCGGGCAAAAGAACTGGGAGCCACAGTGGCCCGACAGTGAGCCAAAGGCCGAATACGATGTCATCATCGTCGGCGCAGGTGGTCATGGTCTTGGTGCGGCCTATTATCTGGCCAAGGAACACGGCATAACCAATGTGGCCGTGATCGATAAAGGTTGGCTTGGCGGTGGGAACACCGGCCGTAACACGACAATCATTCGCTCGAACTATCTCTATGATGAAAGTGCGAAGCTTTATGACCACGCACTTGATCTGTGGGATGGGCTGAGCCAGGAGCTGAACTACAACGTCATGTATTCGCAGCGCGGCGTTCTGATGCTTGCGCATAACGTGCATGATGTTCAAAGCTTCCAGCGCCACGTACATGCCAACCGCCTGAACGGTGTGGACAACGTCTGGCTGTCTGCCGAAGAAGCCAAGGAATACTGCCCGCCACTCGATATCTCGCCGACGGCGCGTTATCCGGTCGTTGGTGCGGCTCTTCAGCGGCGCGCAGGGACAGCACGCCATGACGCCGTGGCATGGGGGTATGCCCGTGGCGCTGCGGCACGTGGTGTCGATATCATTCAGAACTGCCCGGTAACCGCCATTCGCCGTGGCCCGGACGGCCGTGTCACCGGTGTTGAGACTGCCAAGGGCTTTATCGGCGCAAAAAAGGTTGCTGTTTCGGCTGCCGGTCATACCTCGGTCGTGATGGATACGGCAGGTGTTCGCATGCCGCTTGAAAGCTATCCGCTGCAGGCGCTGGTGTCCGAGCCGATCAAGCCGATCTTCCCCTGTGTTGTCATGTCCAACAGCGTGCATGCCTATATCAGCCAGTCTGACAAGGGTGAACTCGTGATCGGGTCGGGGACCGACCAGTATACCAGTTATTCCCAGCGCGGCGGTTTGCCGTTGATCGAGCATACGGTTGCTGCGATCTGCGAGATATTCCCGATCTTCAACCGTATGCGCATGTTGCGTAAATGGGGTGGTATCGTCGATGTGACCCCGGACCGTTCGGCCATTCTTGGCAAGACGCCGGTGCCGGGTCTTTATGTCAACTGCGGCTGGGGTACCGGCGGGTTCAAGGCGACCCCGGGTGCCGCCCATACACTGGCATGGACCGTCGCCAAGGATGATCCCCATCCGGCCAACGCGCCCTTCACCCTTGAACGTTTCAGCACCGGCCGTCTGATTGACGAAGCCGCTGCTGCAGCAGTTGCGCACTAAGGAGACCGGACATGCTTCTGATCCATTGCCCCTATTGCAATCAGACCCAGCCGGAGGCGGAATTTACCTATGCCGGTGAAGCCCATATTGCACGTCCGGCTGATCCATCGTCGGTCAGTGACGAGGAATGGCGCGATTTCCTGTTCATCCGCACCAACGTCAAGGGCCCGCATTATGAACGCTGGCGCCATTTTCATGGCTGCGGTCGATATTTCAACGCTGTACGTGACACTGTCAGTGACCGGTTCCTGATCACCTACAAAACCGATGATCCCCGTCCTGAACTGTCCAAATTGTTGGAGAAATCGAAATGAGCAGCTTCCGCGTTTCCGGGCGTGGTCGCGTCGATCACACCCAACCGATCCAGTTCACCTTTGATGGCAAGAAAATCAAAGGTTTCAAAGGCGATACCGTTGCGTCGGCCCTGCTGGCCAATGGCATCCACTTGATGGGTCGATCGTTCAAATATCACCGCCCGCGTGGTGCCGTGACCGCTGGTTCGGAAGAACCGAACGCACTGGTCGGTACCCGTCGTGGTCCGGGCCGGTTCGAGCCGAACACCCGTGCAACCGTTCAGGAAATCTGGGACGGCCTGCAGGTCAACAGCCAGAACCGCTATCCCAGCCTGTCGTTTGATGTTGGTGCGATCAACGACAAGGCCTATATGCTGTTCTCCGCCGGGTTCTACTACAAGACCTTTATGTGGCCGAAATCCTTCTGGGACAAGGTATATGAGCCGTTCATTCGTGCGGCTGCCGGTCTTGGCGTTTCACCGACCGAACCGGATCCGGATCATTATGCATCGCGTTACCTGCATACCGATGTTCTGATCATCGGTGCTGGTCCTGCCGGTCTTGCCGCGGCTCTTACTGCTGCGCGTGCCGGATCTCGCGTGACGCTGGTGGATGAAAACCCCGAAGCAGGTGGCTCGCTTCTGTCTGAACCTTCGGCCATGATCGAAGACATTCCGGCCTGGGACTGGGTTGCCAAAACCGTCGCAGAGCTCAAAGAGCTTGGCGTCAAGCTGATGACCCGAACGACCGCAATTGGCTATTACCACCAGAACTTCGTGGGCTTGTGCGAAAAGCTCACCGATCATCTTGCCAGCCCGGATGGGGAAACACCGCGCGAACGCATGTGGCGTGTCCGTGCCAAGCAGGTTGTTCTGGCGCAAGGTGCGCTGGAAAAGCCGCTGGTGTTTGATGGAAATGATCGCCCGGGCGTGATGCTGGCCGGTTCGGCCCAAACCTACCTGAACCGTTATGGCGTGCGTGTTGGTGACAAGGCTGTCATCGTCACAAGTCATGACAGTGCATGGTATGCGGCCTTTGATCTGGCCGATGCTGGCACCGCGATTGCCGCCATCGTTGATACCCGTGCAGAACCGAATGCCGATCTGGTTGCCGAGGCGACCCGTCGCGGTATTCGCATCATGGCCGGTCATACCGTTACCGGTACCGAAGGACGCCTGCGTGTCAAATCGGTTCGGGTCAATCCGGTCACCGGATCGGCGGTTGGTGCACCCGAAATGATCGGTTGTGACTGCCTTTTGATGTCGGGTGGCTGGACGCCGTCGCTTCATTTGTTCTCGCACACCAAGGGAACGCTGAAGTGGGATGAGGAACGCCAGACTTTCCTTCCGGATCACAAGTCAGAGGAGTGCGAAATTGCTGGCGCGGGCCGTGGCCTGTGGGGCATTGAGGCGGTCCTGAATGACGGTGCGGAAATGGGCGCGGCAGCAGTCAAAAGCCTCGGCAAAACTGCCAAAGCTGCATCCTATGCCGTGGCACATGATCGTCCGGGAACCGGTGTCAGCCACAAGGAACTGCCGACCGATCTGGATGCAGGCAAGGCACGTGCCTTTGTTGACTATCAGAACGACGTGACCGCAAAGGACCTGCGTCTGGCGGTACGCGAAGGCATGCGTTCGATTGAGCATGTCAAACGCTATACCACCAACGGCATGGCAACCGATCAGGGCAAGATGTCGAACATCAACGGCCTGAACATTGCCTCTGACGCATTGGGTGTGCCACAGCCAAAAGTCGGCCTGACGACTTTCCGTCCGCCTTACACCCCGACGACCTTCGGGGCGTTTTGTGGCTATCACAAGGGCAGTCACTTTGAAGTCACGCGGAAAACCCCGATTGACAGCTGGGCCGAAGAAAACGGTGCCGCTTACGAGCCAGTCAGCCTGTGGCGTCGCGCATGGTACTTCCCGAAAGACGGCGAAGACATGCATGCCGCTGTTGATCGCGAATGCCGTGCGACGCGCGCAAGTGTCGGTATCTTTGATGCATCGACCCTTGGCAAGATAGAGGTGGTTGGCCCCGATGCGGTTGAATTCATGAACCGTATGTACACCAACCCCTGGACCAAACTGGCACCGGGCCGGGCACGCTATGGCCTGCTTTTGGGGGATGACGGGTTTATTCGTGATGATGGTGTTATTGGCCGTCTGGCCGATGATCGCTTCCATGTCACCACCACGACCGGTGGTGCGGCGCGTGTTCTGAACATGATGGAAGACTACCTTCAGACTGAATGGCCGGACCTTGATGTCTGGCTGACCTCGACGACCGAGCAGTGGGCGACCATTGCGCTGAACGGCCCGAATGCCCGCAAGGTGCTTGAGCCGTTTGTCGAAGGGTTGGATATGTCTGATGAAGCCTTCCCGCACATGTCGGTTGCCGAATGCCGCGTGGGTGGCTTCCCGGCACGCTTGTTCCGCATCAGCTTTACCGGCGAAGTCGGCTTTGAGGTAAACGTTCCGGCCCATGCCGGTCGCGCCCTTTGGGAAATGCTGTTCGAAGCAGGCAAGAAATACGATATCTGCCCCTATGGGACCGAAACCATGCACGTGCTGCGTGCCGAGAAGGGCTATATCATTGTCGGTCAGGATACCGATGGTACGGTCACCCCGCATGATGCCGGGCTGAGCTGGGCTATTGGTAAAATGAAACCAGACTTCGTTGGCAAGCG
>NZ_DBGS01000081.1:0-16487 GCF_002295455.1 Thalassospira sp. UBA848
CCGTCGTAAGAACGCAATTGCACGTGTCTGGATCAAACCGGGCTCGGGTAAAGTCACCGTCAATGGCCGCGAATTCGAAGAGTACTTCGCACGTCCGGTTCTGCGCATGGTGATCAACCAGCCGTTCGGCGCAACCGATCGCAAAGATCAGTTCGACGTTGTCTGCACCGTAACCGGTGGCGGTCTTTCCGGTCAGGCCGGTGCCGTTCGTCACGGTATCTCCCGTGCGCTGACCATGTTCGAGCCGGCACTGCGTCCGTCACTCAAAGCTGGTGGGTTCCTCACCCGTGACTCGCGTGCTGTTGAACGTAAAAAATACGGTCGCGCCAAAGCTCGTCGTAGCTTCCAGTTCTCGAAACGTTAAGTCGTTTTCGGGCACAAGGCTGGCGATACTGTTTGGAAAAGCGTCACCTTCGGGTGGCGCTTTTTCTTTTTGCGGTTTTGCTATCGGGCCGAGATTTGCATTTCAGATAAAAAAGCGGCGTCCTTACGATGAGCGACGCCGCTTTTTTGTTTCGTATCAAGACGTGTCTGTTGCCTATTGCCAGCGGTCCGAGAAATCGCGCGGGATCATCAGGATATCGTGATCGACCTTGGTGATGTCGGTATGCCCGCAAAGCGCCATGGAAACTTCAAGCTCCTTGTGAATGAGCTCCAGCGTTTTGGTCACACCCGCTTCACCCATCGCACCCAGGCCATAGACATATGCGCGGCCGATATAGGTTCCCTTGGCACCAAGCGCCAGGGCCTTCAACACGTCC
Source organism: Thalassospira sp. UBA848 (assembly GCF_002295455.1). Lineage (NCBI taxonomy): Bacteria > Pseudomonadati > Pseudomonadota > Alphaproteobacteria > Rhodospirillales > Thalassospiraceae > Thalassospira > Thalassospira sp. UBA848. The sequence continues at coordinate 762 of NZ_DBGS01000081.1, forward strand.
TGGCCAGAACGGATCCCGCTATCAAGATGGACTTCGATCTTGTCCCCGACGGCATCCATGATTGCCGGGAGTGCGCGAATAGAGGACAGGGCACCATCAAGCTGGCGTCCGCCATGGTTGGAAACGATGATGGCATCTGCGCCGACATTCAGCGCCTCGAGCGCATCGCGCGGATCCATGATCCCCTTGATGATCAGCGGCCCGTCCCACATCTTGCGGAATTCGCGAATACGATTCCAATCAAGCGACACATCAAACGCTTCGGCGGTCCAGGTGCTCAGCGATGACGCGTCGGCAACACCCTTGGCATGGCCGACAATGTTGCCAAAGAAGCGCCGCTTGGTGCCAAGCATGCCAAGGCCCCATTGTACCTTGGTCATCATGTTGGTGACCGATTTGAACGTCAGCTTGGGCGGGGCGGACAGGCCGTTTTTGAGATCCTTGTGGCGCTGGCCCAGCATCTGAAGATCGACCGTGATGACCGCCGCCGAACATTTGGCGGCTTTGGCGCGGTCAAACAGGCGCTGCATGAAGTCATCGTCTTTGAGCGTGTAGACTTGCAACCAGAATGGCTTGGAAGTGTTTTCGGCGACGTCCTCGATCGAGCAGATCGACATGGTCGACAGCGTGTAGGGGACGCCGAACTTCTCTGCGGCGCGGGCGGCCTTGATCTCGCCATCAGCACTTTGCATGCCGGTCAGTCCGACCGGGGCAAGGGCCACGGGCATGCTCACATCCTGACCGATCATCTGGCTTTTGGTGGAGCGCCCGGCCATGTCGATTGCGACGCGCTGACGCAGGTGAATTTCCTGAAAATCCGTGGTGTTTTCACGGAATGTCTGCTCGGTCCAGCTTCCGGATTCTGCGTAATCATAAAACATCCGCGGTGTGCGCCGTTTATAGATACGTTTCAGGTCTTCGACGCAGGTAATCACTGGCATGAGCTCAACTCCGAATAAAATGTGCCTTGTATTGGTAATACCAGTTTCCGACATCGCAGCAAACCGAATTGAGGTTCAGTTTTTGATTTGTGATTATCGGCTGCCAGAATTCGGGCGATGTTGTTGTCACCAAAGAATTTTAAAAAAGAGGGATCGAAAATTCGCAACGGTGTGATAATAACACTCCTCTGACGCGATAATTTTCTGAATTTAAGGTGTGATCCAATGGTTGGAACGATGCGACGAGTTTTCAAAACATAACTGTTTGAACCTCTGTTGGATGACCTTGTGATGTGTGAAGGGCCGCTAATGGAGCGGTCTTTTTTTATGCCAATTTGATTGGTTGGCAATGATCTGAACCCCAAAGAAAGGGACCCCTGATATGCAGTACAGAAAGCTGCACGACGCCGATTTTGATGCCGCAACCGCATTCCTTGCCAATCATGCTGCGACTTGCATGGTGCTGCGCGGGAACCTGCGCACTGCCGGTATCGAACGACGTCGTCATCCGCTTTCTGGAAACTGGTTCGGGGAAGTTGCCAGCGATGGCAGCATCAGTGCGATTGTTGCGCAGTTTGCCAATGGCAATGTTTTTGTCGAGGCGGGGGGGCAAGATACGGTTCCGGCTGCTTTGACAGAGGCATTTGTGTCTGATCCGCTTAAACCGGTGGCGGGCGTATTTGGTGATGCTGCCCCGGCGCAAGACATGCTGTGCCAACTTGGGTTAAAGGATGCTTCCTATGCGATCAATGCATCGGATGCGCTTTACGAGCTTGATCTGGAAAGCCTGATCGTGCCGCAAAATGCACGTGCTGATGATTTTCAGATGGTCGATGCGGAAAAGATCGAACGCAATACCTTGCTGCGCTGGTTGCGCGCCTATGAGATCGAGGCCTTGGGGGCGGCAGACACCCCAAGCCTGGACAGCAAGATCGCCTCACGCCTTGTCCATGCGCTTGATGCACGGACGATGTGGGGGCTGATCGTTGATGGCAAGGCAGTGTCGCTTTCAGGCTTCAACGCAACCTTGCCCGATATGGTCCAGGTTGGCCCGGTATGGACGCCGCCAGAAGAACGTTCAAACGGGTATGCCCGTATTCTGGTAGCCAAGACGCTTCTGGCTGTGCGTGCCCGTGGCGTTAAGCGCGCCATCCTCTCAACCGATAGCGAAGCTGCCGCAAAGGCCTATGAAGCGCTTGGTTTTAAAAAGGTCGGGCGCTATAGGTTGGCGCTTTTGCGCGCGGGGTGATTGGCAGATTCATTCGGTAGTCGCCCGTCTGTGAGAATCTCCCGCGCACTCAGGTGTTTGAAAAAGGGGGGGGATTTAGTTTGTGATGCTAATTCGGCTGAGGAGCCGGTCCTCATTAGTCGAGTTAGCTTCATCCCAAGTTTCGGCAGAACAAAACGACCATATTGCAATTTGTTGAGTTAACTCTTGTTGATTTTTATGATCGGTGGAACGACCAGATTATCGGTTTGCGACCATTCTCGATGATGGAAATCAAGGTCCATATCAAAGTTGCTGTAGTTGAACGGAATAGGGCAGTTTTCGCCGCTAATTGTGCTCTCCAACCTATCGACACATGCCTGAATTGACATATGGTCACGTATAAAGTCTGACCGTTCTTGCAGGGCTGCGGTATCGGGGCCATTATCAATGAAATCGGAAACCCGCTCACGCAGGTCTTCCATTGATGGAGACAGGAATTCGTCTCCATACATGCCTTCGCTTATTCGGTGTCCGAAAATAGGTAACCCGAGGCTCATGGCGTTAACGACAGAAGAGCCGCCACCTTCAGGGAAGCTATCAATATACGCGATTGCATTCGCCATGAGGGCAAGCGTTGTCTGCCGTTCTGTTGGTCCAAGGACTGATAGGTTCCTGCGTGCGGCGTCAGATAGCTTATGAAAAGAGGGCGCATCCCCTGGCCCGACAATCAGTAGTTGCTGTTGTTTTTGCCCACACAGGAACTCGACAAAGTCGATGAATTGGGTGTCGCTGTTCAGGCGATATTTGTTCCGAGTGCCTACCGAAACGAAATATGAGCCTTCGGGTTTCAGGTTATCGAGGTTCAGCGCGTTTAGGGTTGCTCGATCAACGGTTGCTGCGGGAATACCAAGAAATGACTGGGACTTTGGCGAGCGGTATTTCGCGGTGGAAAGCCAACTGGCAGCTGTTATCTCGAGAACCGCCGAGCACTGTGCGGGTCCGTAGCTAAAGTGGATGTTGGCATGGTTGACAAAAAAACATGGAATTCCGTTTTGTTCCGCGAGCATTGCCGCCAGCGTTGCGACGATGTCATCTGGGTTAATATGTAAGACAACGGCTTTGCTTTGCAGAAACTGCTTTGAGAGTTCCAGTAGTTGCGGAAGTCCATTATCGGGAAATGACTTAAGCGTAATCCCAGCCAGCTTTATCTCTTCAATGACTTTTGGCGTTGCTCGCTTGGTTATGAAGAGCTCAACTTCCCGGCCACGGGCCTTTTGTTCCTTTACGATATTAAGGCACAGTGGGGTGTGGCCGCCTGTATCATGCCCCTCAGATATGACGTGCGTGATCTTTGTCGGGTTTTCAGCGCGCCTGAGGTCTTTCAAATAAGGCTGAGCGAATTGAAAAATATGGTTTTCGACAGCTTTGTTTTCCCAACGATCCGTCAAGTTGAACCAATGAAAGTGACCATATTGCTGCGCGATCTTAAGTAGTTGGGATATGTCCTTTGATGCAAGCATCGCCTGCATTAATGTGCCATCAATCTTTTTGATCAGCAGATTTTTTTGATCTGACGCCACCACTGTTTTCTCCCAAGCATACATTATTGTCGGATTTCGGCTTACTCGCCAAATTCACGGATTGCCGAAGTTACCAGATCACACTGTTCTGGTGATAGGTGCGGACCGATGGGCAGGCTCAGCACTTGCTCAGCTATGATCTCGGTTTGGGATAGATTGTAGGCGTCAAAAGCTCTGTCCGAGTATGCCAATTGCTTGTGAGGCGGAATTGGGTAGTGGATCAAGGTGCCGATACCCATTGTATCCAGATGTTTTTGAAGTGCGTTACGGTTTTGATGCCTTATGACAAACAGGTGCCATACGCTTTCCGCCCAATCCGGGGTGAACGGAAGAAGCAGTGACGTCTGACTCAATGCGCCGATGTAACAGTTTGCAAGTTCTTTGCGGTGACTGTTCCACTGATCAATGTAGCGGAGTTTGACATCCAGGAAAGCAGCTTGGATAGGGTCCAGGCGGCTATTGTGTCCAAGGATTTCATGACGGTATTTCTCCTTCGAGCCATAGTTTCTGAGCATCAGTAACTTATCGGCAAGAGCATCATTATTTGTTGTAATAGCACCTGCATCACCAAAGGCACCCAGATTCTTGCCCGGATAAAAACTCCATGCTGCGGCGTCACCAATTGACCCGACCTTGCGTCCCGTGTACTTCGCGCCATGCGCTTGGGCGGCATCTTCTATGACGCGGATATCATATCGCGCCGCAATTTCCACAATTGGCGTCATGTCCGCTGGTTGACCATAAAGGTGAACCGGAATGATAGCCTTTGTTTTACTGGTTATCGCAGACTCAATATGGTCTGGGTTCAAGTTATAGGTGCGTTCATGGACTTCAACAGGGATAGGCGTCGCACCGACGTTGGATACGGCAAGCCAGGTGGCCATGAATGTATGCGAAGGGACAATAACTTCGTCACCGGGGCCTATATCAAAACCCTGAAGGATCAGGGTCAAAGCATCCAGTCCATTGGCAACCCCGAAACAATGGGATGCTTCGCAATATCGGGCAAAGTTGTTTTCAAAATTTGAGACTGTTTCGCCGAGTATGTATGAACCTGAACGCATTACGCGTTGGTATGCATCATCCAGTTCAGTGCGAAGTTCCAGATATGTTTGGCTTGGATCAAGGAACGGCACGCTCATTGAGCGGTTTCCAGCGATTGCAAGTACGTTTGATAGTCTCTGTGGTAATCGCCTTCGTCATAAAGGTTGGAAGCTAATACCATGCAGACCGATCCAGAAGAAAAATTGTCCAGTTCTCGCCATATCATCGGGCAGATATAAAGGCCCTGATAAGAGCGGTTCAGGTGAAAGCGTTGTTTCTCGTTGCCGTCGTCGATTAGGATGTCAAAGCTTCCTGACATGGCAACGATAAGCTGATGCAGCTTTTTGTGGGCATGCCCACCCCGGGTGGCGCCTCCGGGGACGTCATAGAGGTAGTAAACGCGCTGAATATCAAACGGAATATGATTGCTGCCCTCAACGAATGTCAGGTTTCCTTGCGCATTCGAGATTTTAGGCAATTCAATGATCTTGCAGTTATGAATACTCATTCTGGATCGGGGCCCCGGTTGCGGTCGGTTGCAGACTATTAGTACCAGTATGCCGCTTCAATCGTCTAGCTTTAGTAAACCAAGTTGGCTTTTCCTTTTTCAGGCTTTCAAGCCAGTGTGGCGGTTCAGTATCATGCTGTATTAATTGCATTTTCAATAGCAATGGCAAAAACTTAACGATTAATTTTAAGCTTCGGTGTAACAATTAAAATCGAAGTTTTGCCGAAGTTTGACGGAGGTCGGGTCATGACGACAATTCTTCTCGGCGCAGCCGGGACAGGTACGTCGTTTGCTATCGCAAGCCGAATTCGCGCGGTTTGGGGCGATGAAGTCCGAATTGTCTCTATGGATATCAATCCACCAGAGTTGGTAACCACTTCGGTGCTCTCTGATGCATTCATTCAGGCTCCGTTTGCGGGTAGTCCCGAATATGAAAATTGCATTCGTAGTATTTTATCGTCGGAAGATATCGATATTTTTGCCCCGATATTGAACGACGAACATCTTGCCGCGCAACGTATAGTTGGTGATTTGAATTTCGGAAATCTGGATGTGTGGAGTTCAGAGCTATACGCTAAATGCACGGATAAAGGCTATGCCGATCAGTTTCTAAGAAATATCGGTGTACCGACCCCGAACAGCATTGATTTCTTGCAGTCCGAGCCAGATAGGGTTTGCTTTATCAAGCCACGCAACGGATTTGGCAGTAAAGGCGCGCGCAAAATCTCTGTTGATGAGCTAGGCGAACTTTCGAAATCAGAATTGGAAGGCCTGATTGTTCAGGAAGTCTGTGATGGTCCCGAGGTCACAGTAGATAGTTTTTATGATGTTCGAGCAGACGCGTCATTTGCGTATTGCCGTGAACGGATTGAGACGAAGTCGGGCGTGTGTACAAAAGCGCGCGTGTTCTTTGATCCTGAACTTGCTGCGATCGCCAGGAAAATCGGCAAGGGTTTGAAGCAGCGCGGCACAATCTGTTTTCAGGCTATGAAAGGTCAAGGCGGTTGGGTGATAACGGACCTGAACGTCAGGTCAGGCGCTGGAACGGCAATCACATGTAGTGCAGGATTTGATGTGCTGGCGGCGGCATTCGCTTGTCGGACGGGTCAGGATTACAGCCGCTTTGTTCGCCAAATTGATGAAAACGAAGAGTTCATTGTGACCAGGCAATATGCCGAATTCGTAATGGCACATCGTCGATGATTTTTGCATTCGATCTTGATGGCACCCTCATAACCGCGCGCCAGCGACAGATGACACTTTTGCAAGCGATTGCAAGAAGCTTTGACGTCAAACTTGATAGCCGTGCCATATGGCATCAGAAACGTGAAGGTTTGTCGACGCAGAAAGCATTGGAGGACGCCGGGCTCAGCCGAGGAAAGGCAACCAAGATTGCATACGCGTGGCTACAGAATATCGAGGCACCATTCTGGTTAAGCCTCGATACACTTTTTCCCGATACGGTGGACGTACTTGAAAGTTTTCGTGGGAGCGGCGGTAAACTGATTTTGCTTACTGCGCGGCAAAACAGACTTCTGCTTCTACAGCAGCTTTTGCGCCTAGGGATCGGCAAGTGCTTTGATGATATAGAATGTGTGTCGCCTTTTGCTGCAGTCGATGAGAAGGCTGGCGTGCTATCCAGTCAAGACGTCGACTGTTTTGTTGGTGATAGTGAAACAGATTTTCGTGCCGCCAAAATGGCTAGGGTGCCTTTTTACGCCGTTTCCACAGGGCAACGATCATCGACGTTTCTTGCCGCTCAGGGGATAGCAAATATACATGGCTCGTTGCCTGAGGTTAGAGAGAACATTTTCGCGACCCGCCTTGAATGAATACGATTTGAGCGCATCAGAGGAGATCCGCTATGGATGCCGAGGAAAAAAGCAGGCTAGAGCACATCGCAAACAACTCCTTGTACGACAAAGGGGCAAACGCTGCGACAATCCACTACGAGTTCGAGGTGTTTCGCAGGTTTGTGTTGCCGGGCAGCATTCTTGAAATGGGACCGGCCGAAGGTTTGATGACGGGGCATCTGGTAGAGCTTGGACAAGAAGTTGTTTGTGTGGATGGATCAGAATTTTTCAGCCAGCGTTTGAAGGAAAAGTACCCGTCTGTAGAGGTCATTACGTCCCTTTTTGAGGACTTTGAGGCTGATCGCAAGTTTGACAACATCGTTTTGGGTCATGTCCTTGAACATGTAGATGATCCCGTGCAAATCCTCAAAGTTGCCAAGAAGTTCCTGGCGCCGAACGGCATTTTGTTTGCCGCTGTCCCGAATGCACGATCCCTTCACCGTCAGGCTGGAGTCATTATGGGACTCTTGCAGGCTGAGGACGAGTTGAACGAACTCGATAAACATCATGGCCATCGTCGCGTTTTTAATCCGGAAAGCTTCCGCCAGGCATTCTATCAGTCTGGCTATAACATCGATTATTTTGGCGGGTATTGGATGAAACCTGTTGCCAATAGCCAAATTGAAGCGAATTGGACCCCGGAAATGCTCGAAGCCTTTATGAAGCTTGGTGAGCGGTATCCCGACATCGCCGGCGAAATTTATGTCGTGGCATCCAATAAATAAATCCTCCCAACTCGTGGAAACTCTTTTATGACCAGTCCTACTGCCTACAACATCTGCATTGTCCAACCCCCGAACTACATTCATTCGCTTGCATTTGCAGAGTTGGCTGAGCTTCTGATGTATTCGATCCGCGAGGCAGGACATCCAGCGCAGATCCAGACCAATCAGTTTGTGCAAGGGGGGATAAACGTTATTGTCGGGGCGCATCTGCTTGATATTTCGGCGATGCGTGCAGTGCCGCAAGGGACTGTGATCCTTAATACAGAGCAGCTGACGGGCGTTGGTGAGAAGTGGCGTGATCAGTTGACGGGGTGGTTCCAGTCCGGACTGGAGGTCTGGGATTACAGCCCAGCCAATATCGATGTCATCAAGGCGCTTGGTGTGGATAACGTGCGCTATCTGCCGATCGGCTATCAGAAAGAGCTCCAGCGTATCGACATTACTGCTGACCAGGACGTTGATGTTTTGTTTTATGGGTCGGTCAATGAACGCCGGCGCGAAATTTTCAATCAGATCGAAGCCAGGGGGCTCAAGCTTCAGGTTCTGATGGGCGTTTATGGCAAGGATCGTGATCAGTGGATTGCGCGGTCGAAAGTTGTTCTGAACCACCATTACTACGAAAGTCAGATTTTTGAGATCGTCCGCGTATCCTATCTTTTGACCAACGCAAAGGCGGTGGTGGCCGAGGTTAACCCGGAAACGGTGATTGACGATCGGTTCCGCAAAGGGGTGGTTGATGTCCCCTATGCCGGGTTGGTTGATGCGGTGTGTGATCTGGTGGAAGATACCACCAAACGCAAGGCGCAGCAGCGTCGCGCGCTCAATAGCATCATCAAATATCCGCAAGTCGATTTCACCAAGCCACTCCTGGAATTCACGCATTAAGGCTGACCGACATGGCCCGAGCACACACGCGTTTGAAATTAACTGTGTGCCGTGCCGGTGCCTTGGCGGCACTTGTGTGCGTCATCACATTTGCGTCCGTGCGTCCTGTATTTGCTCAGGATCTTTCACAAGTTCTCTATCGCTTCGAAAATCGCGCGCTTACGCTTGGGCGTTATGGTGCGGTCGCAGTTTTTCAGGAGCGTCTTTTTGCGCGGGCGGGGAATTGTTCTGGCCAATCGGCCAGCAACTATGGCTCGGCCGATGGGATTGTCGGGGTGAAGACGCGTCAGGCCATTGTTGATCTTCAGCCGTGTTTGAATGCGTCTGTGCGGGCCGCCGTCGGGGCAGAGAGTTACGGGGCGATCACGGTCGGTCTTTGGCGGTTATTGATGCCAGCACAGTTACCGCCGCCCGATGCGATCACGCGGGCCAACCATCTGACTTTTGCGTTGGAAGGCACGGATTATGACGTGATCCAGTTCAATTTCTGTCAGTCAAAAAATCCCCGCAGCGGAAAGACCTTTCTGGAGGGAGACCCGTACTGCCACACCAATGATCCGCGTGCCTACCTGACATGGGGGCCGCGCGGGGCGACCGCCGGGGCAGGGGCGGAAATTCAGCAGATCCTGTTTGCGGCAGAACGGGCCAATCCGGGATTGCTGCAAAACGTGTTTGGCCCGTTTACCGAGGACATGCACAGGCTTGCCCTTGGCAATAATGACGCGGCCTTTGATGTGTTGTGTGCAATATGGGTCGATGACGCAAAACGTAACGCATTTAAAAAACGTTTTGCCGCCTATGGCGCAAGACCCGAAGTGCAGGCGGCCTATCATCGGGTCTATGACGCGGCCAATGCGGATGGCGGAAAAATAGCGCGATTTTTCAAACTGTATGCCGCCCTTAAACCAGTCATTGGACGCGATCCAAGCGAGATTGATCTGGCATTCTTTATCGACCGCGCAACCCATGGATCAGTGCCGCCGGGTGATATCAGTTCGCTTGTCGAAAGGATGACGAAATTTGCGACCCGCACACGCGATGTGCCAAGCCCGGGCACGCTTCGCAAGCAACTGGCCGCATGGTTGCCGACCCACCACAAATACAATGACCGACTGGCGCGTGATGCCATTTTTCTGATTGATGACGCGGATGTGGTGTTATCGGATGCCCATCGGCGCATGTGGTTGCAGCGGTCCGGATTGAAAGCCAGCGACTTCGGGCTTTCCGATGCGCGATACGTTGCAAGCTATCCCGTAGCAAGCCCAAGCGGATACGAGAAGATCGAGAAGTTTTACACCGTACGGCCCGAAGATGCGCGCGCCTGTCCGGACACAGTGCGCCGTGCGCGCAAGAAATAGGCTTTGATGACCTGCTGCCATGATCAGGCCGCATGGGAATGTTGCAGATTATCAGGGATATTTACCGCCTAATTGCTTGCATCTGCGGGTCTTGTTTGCCAACATCCGCGCGTTATCAATACCCGCTGTTTTGCGGGTGCCTAACTTGGAGCAAGATTTGATATGAGCGACGTTAAGGTCAAAGTCGGAATTCTCGGTGCCAGTGGCTATACCGGGGCGGAACTGGTTCGCATTCTTGCGCATCATCCAGCTTCGGAAATTACCCTGTTGACCGCAGACCGACGCGCCGGACGTCCGTTCGGGGAAGTTTTCCCGCATCTTGCCCATATTGATCTGCCAACCATGATCAAGATCGAGGACGCGGACTGGTCGACTGTGGACCTGATTTTCTGCGCGCTGCCGCATGGCACGACACAGGAGGTCATTGCCGGTTTGCCGAGCCATGTGAAGGTTGTTGATCTGTCAGCAGACTTCCGCCTGTTTGATCCGGCGACCTACAAGGAATGGTATGGCGCGGACCACGCGGCACAGGACCTGCAGAAGGAAGTGGCCTATGGCCTGACCGAACTGCACCGTGAAAAAATCAAGTCGGCCCGCGTGGTTGCCAATCCTGGGTGCTATCCGACCCCGGTGCAGCTGGCGCTGACACCGCTTCTTGAAGGCAAGATGGTGCATGCAGAAGACATCATTATTGATGCCAAATCCGGTGTGACCGGGGCAGGGCGTTCGCCCAAGGAAATGACCCTGTTTGCCGAAGTGACCGAAGGCATTCATGCCTATGGCACTGGCGGGCACCGCCACGCACCCGAAATCGAGCAGGGCCTTGCCTGGGCGAGTGGCAGTGATGTTGTGGTGAACTTTTCGCCGCATCTGATGCCGATGAGCCGCGGTATCCTGGAGTCCATCTATGTCAAAATGACCGATGGCACGACGCCCGAAGACATTCAGGCCGCCCTTGAAAAGCGTTACACGGACGAGCCGTTTGTCCGTATTCTGCCGTTTGGTGTTACCCCCCAGACCCGTCATGTGCGCGGTTCGAACTATGTCCTGATGGGGGTGGTCAAGGACCGTGTGCCGGGCCGTGTGATCATTGTTGCGGTTGAAGACAACCTTGTTAAAGGTGCATCTGGCCAGGCGGTTCAGAACATGAATGTCATGCTGGGGCTGCCTGAAACCATGGGCCTTGAGATCGAGCCGCTGTTCCCGTAACGGTGTGCGGCAAAGGCAAGTGCAAAGGGCGTCATTATCGAATGGCGCCCTTTTTTATTGCCTGCGCCCGGTGCTTGCTGGTCCGGCCAATCCGGCATGTGTTAGTTGAGCTCCCCCGTCGGGTTGATTTCGGCAAGATCGGCGGCTGGCCAGTATTCCTGATGCACGCGGGCGATGAAGCCTTCGGCATGGAGGTCGGTCATGATCTGGCTGATCTGGTCCAGTCGGGTCATAAGCGATGAGTTGCGCGATACAGCAAGATGAATATCGTTGCTATGATTGGTGCGATAGGGGGCCTTGGCGATGATATTGCCAAGACCGGCACGTCGAATTTGATAATCTGCATTGGCATCGGAACCGACCATCGCATCGACCCGTTTGGCCGCCAGCATCCTGAGCAAAAGGATTTCACTGTTGGCTTCGACTTTTTCAAGTCTGTCGTCACTGTCAAACGGTTCGAAATAGCGGGAATCCACCACAGCCCCCAAGGTGAGTTGATAGAGGTCTGAATAGGCGGAAATTGTCACCGGGTTCTTGCGATTATAGTAGAAAACAGGGGTGACACGACTATAGGCCGGTTTGATGAAACGGGCATATGTGGCCCGTTCCTCGGTGTAGGCGATGCTGGTCATGATATCGATATCACCGGTTTCAAGCATCTTCAGGCACCGCCGCCACGGGCAAGTCTGGGGTTGCAATTCAAGACCAAGACGCTTGGCCACCTCGGTCATGATGGCGCGATCAATACCGTGCTGTTTGCCGTTGCGGTCTTCGATCGCAAACGGTTCCCAAACCGAGAACGTCACGCGCAACACCCCGCGGGCATGATCGTGGTTTTCGCTAAGCATATGGCCATGCGAAACGGTGGAAAGCAGACATAAGACAAGGGCAAAAGCCGATATTGTGCAACCGCGCAACCAGTTGCTTGTCAGGCCTTTGACATTGATGCGCGCCTTTGTGGGCGATGGCATGAGCATCTTTCTTTTCGATGAGTTTCCTTTTTGACATGTTAGGCCTTAAACTTGAAAATCAAGATGCGCTGCGTCTTCCGGCGTCGTGGACGCATCCCCGAACTGTTGAATTTGAAAGGTCCCATCATCATGCGTTTGTCCTATCGCGGGGTAAAACCCACCATTGATGAAACCGCATTTATTGCCCCGAACGCGACCATCATTGGGGATGTTGAAATCGGGGCAGAGACGGGTATCTGGTTTGGATGTGTAGTTCGTGGCGATGTGCATGAAATCCGCATCGGTTCGCGTACCAATATTCAGGACCTGACCATGGTACATGTCGCCAAGGGGAAGTTTGGTACCTATATCGGCGATGACGTCACCATCGGGCATTCGGCCATCATTCATGCCTGTACGCTGGAAGATCGAAGCTTTGTCGGTATGGGCGCGACCGTCATGGATGGTTGCGTGATCGAGCAGGGCGGAATGCTTGGTGCCAATGCGCTTCTGGCTCCGGGAAAACGTATTCCGGCGGGCGAGCTTTGGGCCGGTGTGCCAGCACGCAAAGTGCGCGACCTGACGCAGGAAGAAATCGAGTTCTTCAAGGTTTCTGCGGATCGCTATGCTGATCTGGCGCAGGAATATGTCAAATCAATCCCCGAGGATCTGGCGTAACCGTCATTCGGGCCCGTCACAAAAATCAAACCATCTGCAACAGCCTGAGAAGGCTTTCACCGCAGAATGTTTTCAGGCATCATCATATCGTATGAGGGGAAGATCACGTCTTGTCTGATGAATAAAGTTCGATAGACACACCCACGAAAAACGCAAGAAAACGACCAAAAATCAGGTGTGCAGATCAGAAACTGGGTGCGGGGATTAACCATATGACTGCCTGGCGTTTTGTGCCATGCGCCGTCGTCTGTTTGTTTGTTCTGTTGCTTTGGGGGATGCAGTCAGGACAGGCAAAGCCAATGGATGACTGTTCGCGACCGTTGCTTGTTCGCGCGTCGGAAACATACAGCCCGTTCAGTATGAAGGATGAAAACGGTTTCGCTGTTGGAATCGACAACGCCTTTATTTCCAAGGTTTTGAAATCAGTTGGCTGTGATGTTCGGTTTGCCTTCATGCCATGGAAACGTTCGCTTTATGCAGTAAAGCAGGGAAATGTCGATATTCTGCCATCGGCTTCCCTTACCGCGGAGCGGGCAGAGTACGGTTTGTTTTCCGTTCCCTACCGAGATGACGTGATCGGTTTTGTCGTCCGTAACGGCGATGCCGGGCGTATTGGGCTTTCCAGTCTGAAAGATGTGATCGCACAGGGCCTTGTGATCGGACATGTGCGGGGGGCTTATCGCGGCGAGGCGTTCGAGAACTTCATGAACAGTCCCGAAGGGGCAAAGCATGTCAGCGACGTGCCGCTTGGTCCGCATGGGCTGCAATTGCTGTTAGCCAACCGGGTGGATTTGCTGCTGGGGATACCAGCGGCCTATGTTGCACAGGCCGAACAGCAAGGGCATGGACATAGTGTGGAGGGGCATCCCTTCATTCTGGCGCGTGAACCGGTGCGTCTGATGTTTTCGGCAAAAACCATCGCCCCGGAACTGGCGCGCAAGATCAGTGACGCGATCCTAAGAGAAACCCAAACCGCAGAATACAAGGCTTTGTATGGCAACCAGGGTGTTGACCTGAACTAGGTATGGCAACCTGGTTTCGGGATATTGATGCAAGCGTTGACTTTCATCAAGGCAGAGGGCAACTGTGTAGGTGTAAATGAATAGCGTTCGCGATTGAGTGTTCTGCGCTCCGCATTCCTGGACCTGTTGAAGTAAAGTATTGCCGATGTCCTGTATGATCCGTTCTTCGTTGCGTTTTGCCGTTCTGGTTGCCGTGTTTGGTGGGGGGATGGCAGCACCTGCGGTGGCCGAAGAAGATGCGTCCGCGATGTTGCGTCGCTTGGCTGTTGATGCGCAAAACCACAGTGCAGAGGTTTCTGAAATTGCGGTGGCATCGGCAAAGGAGACGCCTTTCGCCAATCTGGCCCAGCTGGGCGAGGCGCTTTATTTCGATACAAACCTTTCAGACAATCGCACGATGTCGTGTGCGACATGTCATGATCCTTCGACGGCGTTTCGTGACCCCAGAATTGATGTCGCAGATGGGGCGTTTTCATTGGGGGATGATGGCAAAAGCCTTGGTGATCGCAATGCGCCGACCGCAAGTTATGCCAGGTTTTCCCCACCATTTCATGTCCGCGACGACGGTGTCGCTGTTGGCGGGCAGTTCTGGGATGGTCGGGCGATGGATCTGGCCGAGCAGGCCGGTGGTCCGCCGCTAAATCCGATTGAAATGGGCATGCCGGACAAGGCCAGTGTGGTGAAACGCCTGCGCGAGGACGAAGATTATGTTGCGGGCTTCCAGGCGCTGTTTGGCGATGATGTCTGGTCTGATAGCGATCAGGCATATGGCGCAATGACCAAGGCGATTGCGGCCTTTGAAGAAAGTGATCAGTTCGCACCGTTTGATAGCAAATATGACCGTTTTCTGCGCGGCGAATACAAGATGACGCCGCAGGAAGAGCTTGGTCGTGTCCTGTTCTTTTCGCAGCAATTTACCAATTGCAATACCTGCCACATGCTGAAAACCAGCCCGACGGCAGAGGGCGAGACCTTTACCAATTACGAGTTCCACAATATCGGCGTGCCGCGCAATGTTGCGACCCGTGATGCTACCGACAAGGATGTCGGTTTTACCGATAACGGGTTGCTGGACAATGCGGCCATCAAAGATCCGGCCTATCGCGGCAAATACAAAACCCCGTCACTTCGGAATGTTGCCGTGACGGGGCCCTATATGCATAACGGCGTCTTTGCGGACTTGGAAACCGTGGTCAGGTTTTATAACAAATATAACAGCAAGGCAGAGGTCAACCAGACCAACCCTGAAACTGGCAAGCCGTGGGGGGGAGCCGGAAGTCGCGGACACGATTTCGATCAAGGAGCTAGAGCAGGGCGATGCCCTTGATGACAAGCGCATTGATGCCATCGTGGCGTTCCTGAAAACGCTGACCGATGCGCGCTATGAGCCGTTGCTTGCCGATCAGGAAACGGCAAGCAACGACTAGTTGCTAGCGTTTGAGGGGTTCGATCACCGCACTTTGCGCCAGATCGCCCAAGCCTTCGGCCGTTGCATTTTCAAACACGCCATGCGCGGCCTGTCCCACCGGAAGGGTAAGGCCGTATTCCTTGGCCAGTAGCATGGCATAGCCTGCGTCTTTGGTGCGCAGGCCGGTTGTGAAATGAATGCCTTCGTTGTGGTTGCCGCCGATCAGACCCGGCAAAACCATCAGGCCGGTCGGACTTGCATTGGCACCAATTTCAAAAGTCTCGGTGACCTTGTTGCCATCCAGCCCGGCCTTTTGCGCAACAGCAACCAGTTCGGCGGCGGCGGCAATGTGAAC
>NZ_DBGS01000081.1:16908-22571 GCF_002295455.1 Thalassospira sp. UBA848
CGTTCCAGATCACTGGTTTCGGCACCAATCAAGAACACAGTGTTGCCTGCTTCGACATCGGCGGGGACGCCTGTAACGGGTGCGTCGATATATCGGCAACCGGCAGCCTCGATCTTTTGGGCCAGATCCAAGACAAAGGCGTGCGAAAGGGTGGAACATTCAATCGCAAGCGCACCCTTGCCCATTGCAGCAAGTGCGCCGTTATCACCCAGCCACACAGCTTCGGACGCGCTGTCATCAGCCATAAAGGAAATGACGATGTCGCAATTTTGCGCTGCTGCGGCCGGGGTGCTGCACCCGGTGGCACCGAGGGCGGCAAGCGGTTCGATCTTGGCCTGGTTTCTGTTCCAGACTTTTATCTCATAGCCCTTTGAAAGCAGGCGTTTGATCATTGCAGCAGCCATGCGGCCCGCACCGAGAAAACCGATTGTCTGTGTCATCTTGATTTGTCCCCTGGCATTCCCGTTTGGGCCGGGAATTACTTGTTTTTGATAAAAGAAAACGGCCTGCCATATGATGGCAGGCCGCATTAGAATGAATTACGCGTCACAAATCAACTGAGTCTGACTTTGACATATTCGCCCGGTGCCGGGCCAAGCACTTCAAGCTTGCCATCGCCCGGTTTGCGGGCATCGACCTTGCCGCCAGCACGGCGGCTGACCCAGTTTTGCCAGTCGGTCCACCAGGAACCGTCATGCTGGACGGCCTTCGCCATCCAGTCTTCTGGATTGGCCGGATTGCGGTTATAGGTCCAATAGCAATATTTATTGGCCGCGGGCGGGTTGACCACACCGGCAATGTGACCGGATGCCGAGAGCACGAACTTTACCTGTCCCGACATCAGCTGGGTGCCAGCATAGGTTGCCTGCCACGGTGCGATATGGTCTTCGCGGGTGGACAGGAAATAGACCGGGATCTTGATGTCGCGCAGGTCAATCGGTTCGCCAAACAATGTAATGCCGCCCGGTTCACGCAGCAGATTCTTGTTATACATGTTGCGCAGATAAAAACTGTGCATGGCTTTGGGCATGCGCGTGGAATCGGAATTCCAGTACAGCAAATCAAACGGGAAGGGATCCTTGCCCAGCATGTAGTTGGACACGACAAATGACCAGATCAGGTCATTGGCGCGCAGCATGTTAAACGACATCGACATATCGCGCCCATCAAGGTAGCCCTCTTTGGACATCTTGTTTTCAAGGCTTTTGATCTGTTCGTCATCAACAAAGACCGACAGCTCGCCCGACTTTTCAAAGTCGGTCAACGTGGTCAGGAAAGTCGCGGATTTGACCCGGTCATCCCCGGTTTTCGCCATGTAAGCCAGAGTTGAGGACAGAAGGGTGCCACCAAGGCAATAGCCGATGGCATTGACTTCTTTCTCGCCCGTGGCCTGTTCGATCATGTCGAGTGCCGCAAGAACGCCGTCCTTGGCGTAGTCTTCAAACGATTTTTCGGCAAGTTCGCTGTCGGGGTTGACCCAGGACAGGACAAACACCGTGTGGCCCTGATCAACGGCCCATTTGATGAAGGAGTTTTCCGGGCGCAGATCAAGAATGTAGTATTTGTTGATCCATGGCGGCACGATCATCAGCGGGCGCTTGGCGACCTTGTCCGTGCTGGGCTTGTATTGCAAAAGCTCCATCAGCGGGGTCTTGCCGATCACCGATCCTTCGGTGGTGGCAACGTTTTCGCCGACCTTGAAGGCATCAAGGTCTGTCATGCGGATTTGAAGTTTTCCCTTGCCGCGCTCAAGGTCGTCCAGAAGGTTTTGCAGACCTTTAAGCAGGTTCTCGCCACCAGACTCAATCGTGGTGCGCAACACTTCCGGATTGGTCATCAGGAAGTTTGTCGGCGAAATCGCATCGACGAACTGGCGGGTATAGAATTCGACTTTCTGGGCGGTTTTGTCATCCAGGCCATCAACATCATGGACAACATTTTGCATCCACTGCGAGGACAGCAAATATGACTGCTTGATGAAATCAAACAGTTCATTGTTTTCCCATGCCTCGTCACGGAAACGACGATCACCCTTTTGGGGGGAGGCAACGGGTTCGGCTTCTTCGCCAAACATACGCAAGGTCGTGTTGTGCCACAGCGTATAATATTGCTGCCAGAGTTCCATCTGCGCTTCGACCAGCTTGGCCGGGTTTTGCATCATGTGGCTGGTCAATTCGGCAAAGGCAGAGCCGATATTGAGTGGATCCGGGTCCGAAATTTCCGGGTCTTCTGCCTGTTTTGCAAGGAATTCCGAGACAAGTCGTTGACTTCTTTCGGCGATTTCAGCCATTGCTGCAGAGAGTTTTTCGGGATCCGGGTGATTGTTTTCAGTTTCGATGGCCTGTTGATCGCTCATGGGGCATTCCCTTATGATACCGCCGCAGGTACCTCGTAACTTCGGAACGTTTTAACGTCTTTGCGATATCGCAAGACTTTTAACGTTCTATGCTACGGGCATCTGATTGACGCTCCGGGTTGAAACTTTGCTTGATCCCAAGCTTATCATGGCCTTAGCCTAGCGCGTCGTTTAGGGGTAGTACAAGAATTATAAGGTGACGTTTTTGCGGAACATGTTTGCAGCAAACGTCGTCCAACTGAATTTGGAGCAGCGAAAACAAATGGGCGTTCTGAAATCGACGACTGCGCAGGGGTCGTGGCAGGAGACTGCAAGGGGGAAGTTGCGGGGACTGCTGCAGACGGGTTCTGCGTTGGCGGTGGTGCTGGCACTTGGCGCATGTTCTTCTGTTCCGGATGCGGTTAATCCGGTCGAGTGGGGCAAATCCGTCGGTGACATGTTTGATGGTGACGATGAAGAAGCCGCCGTCAAATCCGACGAGGCCATTCCCGGCGAAGACGGCGAATACCCAAGCCTTGCAGACACCCCGGCCAAACCGGTTGTAACCGGTGATGCAGAACGTGATGCGCTGGTTGCCGGTCTGGCAGCTGATCGGCAGAACGCACAATATACCCAGAGCGGTCGCCGTCAAAGCAGCCCACCGGTAAACGCATTGCAGAGCGCGCCGGAAGCACCGGCGTCAGAGCCGGCCATCAACCCGGCACCGACAACGCCAGTTACGAGCAGCTCCATGGCAGATGCCGGTACTGCGGCGACAGCCGCGGCCACCACCAGTGCTGTGACCTCGGCACCAAGCGGCTCTTCGATTGCGGACGAATGGAACGCCAAGGCGCCGGTCAGCGGCCCGGTTCCAACGCCAGAAGCCGCACCGGCAGCGCCGAGTGCTGCATTGTCAGAGGATGAAGCACGTCAGCAACAGCTTGCTGCCTATGAAGCCGCACAGGCGGCCAATGCTGGGATGCCCGGATCATCTGGCAGCGATCCGGTAATGGATCAGTATCAGCGCCGCCTTGCCGAAGGGCAGGGTGTCTTCGCCAACGAACCGGCAGCTGCAGAGCAATTTGATTACTCGATGTATTCCGACAATGGTTCGGTGATTGTCGATGAAAGCCAGTTTGGTGGTTCGGAGCCGATGTACGGCGACTCCGTATCGGTTGACATGACCGCGACCAATGATGCACTGGCAGCGCGCCTTGGTGTGCGTTCAATTGATCAGGTCGGCCCGGCGGTCAATGAAGTTCAAATCGCCCAGATCCAGTTCGGACATGGTTCGACCAAGCTTGGTGGTTCCGATTACAACGTGCTTGAACAGGTGGCAGCGACCTGGCAGCAGACCAGCGGCTTTATCCGTGTGATTGGTCATGCATCTATGCGTACCGGCAATATGTCGCTTGAACAGCACATGGCGGTAAACCGTCGCGTATCCGAAGGCCGGGCTGCGGCGGTGGTATCGCGCCTGCTGTCGCTTGGTGTCAGCCCGGATGCGATCTTTGTAGGTGCAGATGGTTCTGCCGATCCGCGCTATTACGAAGGTGTTCCGGCCGGTGAGGCGGGCAACCGCCGTGTGGAAATTTACCTGGATTACTGATCGCGCCGATCAGATATTTTCAGAGCGCAACAGCAAAACGCGGAGGGAGAAATCCTTCCGCGTTTTTTGTGTTTCTGGCCGGGGCTGCGCGAAAATGGTCGGGTTTGTGCCCTCAATCCGTCCTGACCATGCCGCAAATCGCGTTTATGCGTATTTTCCGCGCATTAATTCGTTGTGTCGGATTTCAAGAAACGGTACATCCTTCGAATTGTACGCTACTCATGGCCCAAATATGGGGCCTAAACGCAACTTTCGAGAAATCGATGATATGCTTTTCGCATAAAATTCGAATTTCGGTAATTTGACGAGGAAACAGGATAATGTCTCAGGAGTTCCACCGCATAAAACGTCTTCCGCCTTATGTATTCGCAGAAGTAAATGCGATGAAGGCGGCAGCACGTCGAGCGGGGGAGGACATTATCGATTTCGGCATGGGCAACCCGGACCCGGCCACACCGCAGCATATCGTCGACAAGCTGGTTGAGACGGTCCAGAACCCACGCACCCACGGCTATTCGATGTCGCGTGGTATTCCCGGCCTGCGCAAGGCACTGGCGGCCTATTACGACCGTCGCTTTGGTGTGGATATTGATCCCGAAACCGAAACTGTGGTCACACTTGGTTCGAAGGAAGGTTTGGCAAACCTTGCTGCGGCGATCACAAGCCCCGGTGATATCTTTTTGGTGCCCAACCCGTCTTATCCGATCCATGCTTTTGGTTTCATCATTGCAGGCGCAGCACTGCGCCATATTCCGATTGGCCATGATGATCAGGGCACGTTCAATACCGAAAGCTTTATGGAGCAGCTCCATCGCGCGGTGAAACATTCGGTCCCGAAACCAAGTGCGGTGGTGCTGAACTTCCCGGCCAACCCGACGGCCCTTGTTGTCGATCTGGCATTTTATCAGGAAGTTGTCGATTTCTGCCGCAAGCATGAAATCTATGTTCTGTCAGATATTGCCTATTCCGAGATCTATTTTGATGGCAACCCGCCGCCCTCGATCTTGCAATGCAAGGGGGCAAAGGATATCGCCGTTGAATTCTATTCGTTGTCGAAAACCTATTCGATGGCGGGCTGGCGTATCGGGTTTGCGACGGGCAACAAGAAGCTGATCAATGCGCTGACCCGCATTAAATCCTATTTGGATTATGGCGCATTTACCCCGGTTCAGGTGGCCGCAACCGCTGCCCTTAATG
Source organism: Thalassospira sp. UBA848 (assembly GCF_002295455.1). NCBI lineage: Bacteria > Pseudomonadati > Pseudomonadota > Alphaproteobacteria > Rhodospirillales > Thalassospiraceae > Thalassospira > Thalassospira sp. UBA848. The sequence continues at coordinate 22,050 of NZ_DBGS01000081.1, forward strand.
GTCCGCAGGACTGCGTTGAGGAGTTCCGCAACCTGTATCGTGAACGCCGCGATATCTTTATCGAAGGGGCGCAAAGTGCGGGTTGGGAAATTCCAAGCCCTGCGGCAACGATGTTTGCCTGGGCGCCGATCCCCGATGCCTTTGCCGAGCTTGGGTCACTTGATTTTTCCAAACTGCTTTTGCAGGAAGCAGGCGTTGCGGTGGCACCGGGTCTTGGCTTTGGGGAATATGGCGATCGCCATGTGCGTATTGCGCTTGTCGAAAACAAGCACCGCATCCGTCAGGCCAACCGCAACATCAAACAGTTCTTTGCGAAGTGCCCCGATGCAGAATCTGCACGTGAACTGTTGAAGAAATCCGTCTGATATCTCATAAAGCATTCTGTGTTTCGCCCGGGACATGTCCCGGGCGTTCTGCTATCAGGGCTCTGTGATCTTTTTTGGTCACGGGTGAAACCAAAAATGCAACCACGCGACAAGGAGTTATCGTGAAAGACGTCGTCAAAATCGGTGTGGCAGGCCT
>NZ_DBGS01000044.1:0-9436 GCF_002295455.1 Thalassospira sp. UBA848
CAGCGGAGCTGGAATTCAATCGCGGCCTTACTGGATCTCATATCGGCACGGGCAAGCGACCCAATGATATATTCGCGTAAATCTGCATCTGATTTGCCCTGTGTTTGCCACCAGCGTGCCAGGGATGGCAGGGTCGACGCATCGGGCAGATGGCGAATGGCAAGGGTGCGAACACCGGTCACAACCAGATAGGCCCCTGAAGCGTTGCCTGGCCGGTCAGCGATCATGTAAACCAGCTTCTGCCCGCGCGGCCCGGTCTGGCTGACATGGGGAAGCTGCGTGAGGCGCTTGAACCCCGAAGGCGCGACAATGAAGACCGCCTCGATATCATTCACGGCATGCGGCAATGCTGTGGCCAGCAGTATCTTGTCACCAGAAAGCTTGGCCACGGCTTTAGCCGGCTTTGGGCGATCGACAATTTCGGCGACAAGCTGAAGCAGAAAACTGTTGTAGCTTTTGGACCGCCGCATTCGAAACAGGCTGGCCCACATGCCCAAAAGGGTCGATACCAGCGAAAGCCGCCCGGCGGGCGTTACGCCATTCAAGAGCGTTGGTGCGCTGGCAAATTCAAAATCACCATCGGGGTCTATTGTGATCTCGTCTTTTCGCCCAAGCGTTCCGGCCTCGGCCAAAATCGTTATCGGTTCATCCTTCGGACGGCGGATGACGCGCAGCAGTCGGGTCCCGCCGCCATCAAGCGGCAACCGCAATGTCGCCTGCGGAGAAATCGCAACACCACCAACTGCTTCGAGCTGGGGAACTTCCCACAAACGGGTGGGCGTATCCCAACTCAGCAACAACGTATCAGGGTTCAGCAGGCAAACACCGGGCGCTTCGCCCGTCGTCCGCACTGCATCGGACGAGGCAAATTCAAGCATGACAATCTTTCGCTTACTTGAAGATCAGGACGGGTCGTCCGCAGCCGAAGCTGCGGACGCCGCCAGCGGATTACTGGACGCTAAAGAAGCTGTCCGGATCATCCTGTACGTCTTCGGCATCGACATTGTTGAGGGTAATGGAATCCCCATTGCCAAGATCGATGACGGTGTTGGTACCGACTTGCGTTGCACGGGCAGCCACGTCATCGGCACTTTCGATGCCGGTGTCATTGATGTTGCTGCTAATGGAAAGCATGTCGTCACCTGCCTGGAAGTCCAGAACGACGTCGTTACCGCCGCCGCCAGAGAACACGAAGGTGTCTCCGCCAGAACCACCAGCCATAATGTCATCGCCAGCACCGCCTTCGAGGACATCGTCCCCGGCGCCACCGAGCATCAGGTCATCACCCTCACCGCCCTGAAGCACATCGTCTCCAGAACCGCCAAGCATGACATCGTCTCCGCCACCGCCGAGAACGATATCGTCGCCTGCACCGCCGATCAGAAGATCGCTGTCTGATCCGCCGTCGAGAACGTCATTGCCTGAACCGCCAAGCAGGCGATCGGAATCCGCCCCGCCTGACAGAACATCTTCACCGGAGCCACCCATCATCAGGTCGCTACCGTCGCCCCCGATCAGCGCATCGTCACCCGATCCACTGAACAGGACATCGTCACCTTCGCCACCAAGCACAACATCGTCGCCCGATCCGCCGAACAAGACATCATTGCCTTCTTCGCCAAACAGCACGTCGTCGTTACCTTGTCCGAAGATTGTATCGTCTCCGCCACGTCCAAAGATGACGTCACTGAAACGAGATCCGAGAAGCGCATCATCAAAGGCGCCGCCTTCGAGAGTTGCCATGTAATCCTCCTTCGTGTCCCAACGTTGTTGACATCGCGGGGATGTTTCCCTCGCGAGAGGATGGCCGTTCCCTCTAGACCTTCTGAGCCCGTGGAAAACGACCACTCAGAAACCCTATATTTTTTTACTTTGTCTTTGGAGGGTATTGTCGTGTTTTTATTTTGTCAACATTATGACCTATTTCAAAATCAATTACATTTATTTGATTAATACTACTTCTACTTTATTTTTTATTTGTTTCAAATTTCGATCTATACTTGAAAAGAAAAGGGCCAATCCGGCGAGAAACCGAAAAGGCCCTGAGTTGGAAACGCATTTCGCGGGGGAGGATTACTCTTCGCGGAAGGCCTTCTCCATGCTTTGTGTGATGGGATCAATCAGGTAATCGATGGCCTTACGCGGGGTTTTCAAAACAAGAATGTTGGCCGGCATCCCCGGGCGCAAATTGATGTCGTCATGTTTTTCCAGTTCGGCCGGATCAATGGCCGCACGCACGATGTAATAGGAAGCATCGCGCTCCTGATCGACTGTCTGGTCCGCCGCAACATAGCGTACCTCGCCGTTTAACGGCGCCAATCGACGCTGACTGTAGGCGGTCAGACGAATTTGCGCCTTTGATCCAACCTGAACCGAGTCGATATCCTGACGGTTGATGCGTGCCTCGATCACCAGCGGTTCATCTTCGGGAATGATGTCCATGATTGGTTCGGCCGGACTGATGACACCACCAGGCGTTCTGATCTGGATGTTGGCGACTGTTCCGGCCTGGGGGGCCCGCACTTCGAGGCGGTCGAGCACGTCCTGGCTCGCACGGATGCGCTGTGTGACATCATTCAGGGCAAGTTGGGCTTCCTGAATTTCGGTCGCAATGTCGCTTTGCCATTCCATTTCAATCGAGGCCAGATTGATCTCGGCTTCGGCCTTTTGCTGTTGAGCGGCTGCGCGCTGGGCCTTGAACTCGCCCATATCGCCGACAAGGTCTGACCAGTTGTTTTCGATCTCGACCAGTTGTGTACGGGTGGCGAAACCTTTCTCGGCGAGTTGGCGAATCCCTTTGAGTTGCTCGGCGACGAGTTTTTCCTGACGGGTACGTGCGTCAATCTGCGACACCAGAGCCTCTGCTTCGGCCTCAAACTGTTCGATTTGTTTGGCCTGTGCATCACGTTTGGCGGCATATACTTCCTGACGTTTGGCAAACAGGCGTTTTTCATCGTTCAGGATGTCGCTGACATAGTCCTCTTCGCTGGCGAGAAGCTCTTGGGAGAACGTTATGTTTTCCTGCCCGCGCTGTTCTGCACGTAAACGCGCAAGCTTGGCCATCAAGCCAAATCGTTCGCCTCGCAACTGACCCAGTTCAGATTCACTGCGGGTACCATCCAGAAGCGCAAGAGTCTGGCCTGCGGTGACCTTTTCCCCCTCCTCGACCAGAAGCTTCTTGAGGATACCGCCTTCATAGTGATTAACGACTTTCTTTTTTGAATCGACAATCACCGAACCGGTTGCAACAGCAGCACTATCCAGTTCGGCGGTAAACCCCCATGTCAAAAACCCGCCAAACCCCAGAATAATGACGAACAGGCCAGCCATGATCGGCTTGCGCAAACTTTGTCGCGACGCTTCACGTTCTTCAGACAGTATCTGATGCCAAGCGACTTGAGGTTCCTCGGCCGGTAGTGCTGTACCGCCCTCATCAAGGTTAATGACCCGGTTCATGCCGCACCTCCGTTTTCGTGTTTACGCTTTACCGGGGGCAGGCTTTTGATGTCGTCGCTTTCATTGGACAGATTACGGATCACATCTGTTCGTTCGCCGAACTGTTTGACTCGCCCATCCTGCATGACGAGAAGCTTGTTGGCGTATTGCATAATGCTTTGACGATGAGCGATCAGCACCACCATTGCACCAGAGTCGGCCGCTTGCCGCACGGCACGGATCAGGGACGCCTCGCCCTCGGCATCAAGATTGGCGTTGGGTTCATCAAGCACCAACAGACGTGGCCAGCCATAAAGTGCACGTGCCAAAGCAATACGCTGTTGCTGTCCGCCCGACAGCGTATGTCGTCCGGCACCAATCGGCGTGTCATAGCCCAACGGCAAGCGTCCGATCATTTCATGAACACCCGCCGCACGGGCAGCTTCGATTACCTTGCGGGGGCTGGAATCGCGCATGCGACTGATATTTTCCCGGATCGTCCCATTCAGCAGCGATACCGATTGTGGCAAATAGCCAACCATGTCGCCAAATGATCCGCGCTCCCAGAGATAGGCATTGTGCCCATCAAGATAGACCCCCCCTGTCGCGGGCTTGGTTGTCCCGACCAGCAATCTTGAAAGCGTCGATTTGCCCGCCGCTGACGGCCCAACCACACCCAGAATTTCGCCGGGTAGCAGTTCGAAACTGATCCCGCGCAACACCGGAACGTTTGATCCCGGCACCGCATAAACCAGATTATCCACAACAAGCGGTCCCTCGGAACGCGGGGTTGGTTTGATTTCACGTTCGGACTGACTTTCTTCCAGCATCAACCGGATGCGTTTCCAAGATGAAAATGCGCCGACCCATGCCCGCCAGTCGCGGGTGACATTATCAAACGGCAGCAACAGTCGTCCCATAATCACGGTACCGCCGATCATGGCACCGGGCGTGGTTTCGCCCTGAATGACAAGGTAAGCCCCCATCGCCAGAACAATGATCTGCATGCCAAAGCGGGCGGAACGGGTGATGGAATACATGCCCTTGCTGCGCATATTGCCAACATCAAGCAACTCGCTGGCATGGATCTGCGCCTGCCGCCAGCGCAAGGCGAGTGCTGGCATCATGCCCATTGCCTCAATCACTTCGGCGTTCGAAACTGTCGATCCGATATCGCCGATATTGCGCAGATTGGCGTCTGTTCCTTCCTTCGTGGCCTGACGGACCATCAAGTCACCCAGCAGACTCAACCCGATCAAGGTCAAAACCGCGACCAGTCCGGCGATGCCGTAATAGGGGTGCAAGGCAAACATCACGAAAAGAAAGATCGGTGACCAGATTGCCTCAAGCGGGGCGGCGATGGTGTTGCCGGTGATGAAGTTGCGCAGATCAGAGAGGTCGCGCAAGACCTGGGTCCCGTGCAGGGATCCCTTTTCCAGGGCCACACGCATGGCCGCCGAAATTGCCGGCAGGTTCAATCGCCGCAAAAGCGACTTTGCCATTTCCTGAAAGACAAGTGCGCGCAGGAAATCAAGGATGCCATACAGGATGATCGCCGCAACCGCGATCACCAGAAGCAAAAGCAGGGTATCGGTGCTTTGGCTGTTGATTACGCGATCATGCACCTGAAGCATGAATAACGGCACGGTAAGTTGAAGGATATTGATAAAGCCACTCATCACACCGGCCCATCCCAGCCCGCGCACGAATGTAAAGCGCGCTTCACGGATGACCGATCGCGCATCAAGTTCGGGCCGGGCTTCGGTCGAATTCTTAGGATTTGCCAGCTTTTTGCGGCGAAATTGCATCGAAAATCATCCAATTAGGCAAAAGTCATAGTTTTTCCGCAATCTAATCACATAGTTGCGATGACATGATGATCTACAATAAATTTAAATATGTCGATCTCATGTTGATGATTAGACAATGTAAAAACATTAACAATGGAAGTAATTCAAAAATAAAAATACTTTAGAATTACTTCCTGATAACGAGCAAATCTGCGGGAAGAAATAGGCGTTCGGAAAAACCGTTCAAGAACAACGTCTTGTTATCTTCCCCAATACGAAATTTGTGTCAGGGCATTTGTGCCTTGGCATCAACTCTCGCTTGGGACCAGATAACGGATCGAAACTCATGACCGTCACACATCTTGAACTAGCAAATACCGTCGAGCGAATTTATCGGCGGTTTGCGGATTTGTTACGGGTGGATCTCATTCGACTCGGTAAGGATGACATCAGCCCGGCGCAAGTGGCGCTGCTTTTCACCATAGGCGAAGATGAACTCTCGGTGCGCGATCTGCTTGATCGTGGCCACTATATGGGTTCAAACGCGTCCTATAATCTTAAACAGCTTGCAGAATCGGGCTATGTCGAACGCCAGGTCATGGCACGCGACAGGCGTTCTGCTCGATTGAAGTTGACCGAAAAGGGTCATGAACTCTGTCAGGCATTGCATGAGTTCCACGAAGAATATCACGATGCCCTGACCAACAATCTCGAAGACCAGCAGGAAATGGAAACGGCCCTGCGCACCTTGCGCAGACTGGAAGAATTCTGGACACAAACCCTCAGATACGGAGGTGTTCCCATCCATGGGTCGGTCGAAGTCCAGGAGGCCCGAAACAGACGATGAAGATTGTCCTCGCTCATCGCCATGGACCGGGACAGTTTGTACATCTTGCCTGCCATCTGGCCAATGCCGGATGGCAGGTTTCCTTCCTGTGCGAAGCCATGAATGTTCGACTGCCCGGTATCCGGACACTCCGGCAGCCGGTAACGTCCCCGCCACCTGCCACACCATTTGCGCAATACCATCAGGAATTGGGACTTAAGACCGCCAGAACCCTTGAAAGTCTCGTGCGTGAGGAAGGCGCACCTGACATCGTTTATGGCCATATCGGCTGGGGCAGCATGATGTTTGCCCGCGACGTTTTGCCAATCACGCCCTTAATCGGATATTGTGAGCACTACTATCACGCCAGCGGGCGCGATGTCGGCTTTGATCCCAATGATGAAATCACGCTGGCGAAACGTACGCAGCTTCGCCTGCGCAATGCGGCCCAGCTGACAACGCTTGATCAGCTTGATGCCGCCATCAGCCCGACCAAGTGGCAAAAATCAGCATTTCCGGCGGCTTATCACCACAAGATCGGGGTCTGCCACGACGGCATTGATACCCACCGCTGCCAACCAAATCCGCAGGCCAGTTTAACCTTGCCTGATGGTCGGGTTCTGACCGCCTGCGATCAGGTGGTCACCTTTGTTGCGCGCGACCTTGAACCCTATCGCGGCTTTCCAACTTTCATGCGTGCAGCCGCGAAGCTTGCCGAAGAAAATCCGGAAGCTGTTTTTGTCGTCGCTGGCGGTGACGGGATCAGTTACGGACAGCCACGCCCCGATGGCCGGAAGTGGCGTGAGGTCATGTTAGCCGAAACCGGGATTGATCCATCCCGCATTCACTTTCTGGGCCAGATTCCGCATGACCAGTTGATCCGGCTTTACCAGATCAGTTCGGTGCATGTTTACCTTACATATCCGTTTGTGTTGTCCTGGTCCGTGCTTGAAGCCATGGCGTGCGGTGCAGTTGTCATCGCCTCGGACACAGGCCCCTGCCATGACGTGATCCGCGATCGGCAGAACGGATTTCTTACCGATTTCTGGGACAGCGACGCATTGGCAGCAAGGATGACCTCTTGCCTGACACAACAAAACAGTCTGGGCATAATGCGTAAAAGGGCCCGCAAAACGATTGTTGATCACTTTGACCTTCGGTTGTCCCTCGACAAACAAACCAGTTTGCTGGAACGCATGGCATCCGCCAACACGGCGATCTGAAACACGGCGCCTGCCCCCGCTAATCTGTGGCTACTTGTTGCCTTGCCACTATGGGGGTCACAATCGAACATCGTCCACATACAAGTTTCGGCCCCGGCCAAAACCAAGAGCAGTCGACGCGGAATCAGTTTCTTAATGGCGCTGGGGGACGACAGATCACAACACGTTGGACGTTTGCGCCTGAATGCAACAAACGTAGAGGATAGTAACGGGGCAGAGTAAGTACAAATCATCTGTTTGAACTTACTCTGCCCATTCAAGTTTTATGAGTCAATTCACACAGACATCACCGCTTATACATCAAGGTTTGCAACCTTGAGTGCGTTTGACTGGATGAAGTCGCGGCGGGGTTCGACGATGTCGCCCATGAGGGTGGAGAAGACTTCCTCGGCCTCGTCTGCGTGGTTGACTTTTACCTGCAGGAGGGAGCGGACGTTCGGATCCAGCGTGGTTTCCCAAAGCTGATCCGGGTTCATTTCCCCCAGACCCTTATAGCGCTGGACGGAAATGCCGCGACGGCCGAATTCCATCACTGCATTGACCAGATCGACCGGGCCATTGATTTTCCAGGTCTTGTCCTTGGCAACAAATTGCGCGCCTTTTTCAAACAGTTCACGCAGATCGCCAAGAATGCCGGCAATCGCGCGGGCTTCTGCCGAACGCAGGATATTGCCATCGATGATATGACGCTGTTCAACACCACGCAGCATACGCCAGAGGACGATTTCGTCCATCGGGGCTTCGCCGTGCCAGCCACGGTCATAGTCTTCTTCGAGGCTGTCGAGATGTTTGGCCAGCGTTTCGGCCGCTTCAAGGCGTTTGCCATCATCATCAAGCAATGCCGGGTTCAGCGCACCGGCAAGGGTGGCCTGTTCAAGCACGGAGATCGGCAGCTTGATCGACAGCGGCTCAAGGAAGCCTTTGGCCTTGCGCGCCAGCTCGACGACACGGACCAGGTCCGGGCCTGCCAGCTGCTGACCATCGGCAAGGGTAAGAACGGCGTCCTCGGTGCCCTGTGCGGTCAGGTATTGCTCCATCTCGCGGTCGTCCTTGAGATACTGGACCGAATTACCGCGCTTGGCGCGATAGAGCGGCGGCTGGGCGATGTAAAGATACCCGCGTTCGACCAGTTCGGGCATCTGGCGATAGAAGAAGGTCAGAAGCAGGGTTCGGATATGCGCACCATCGACGTCGGCGTCAGTCATGATGATGATTTTGTGGTAACGGGCCTTTTCGATGTCAAAGTCATCACGGCCAATCCCGGTGCCCATGGCGGTAATCAGCGTGCCGATTTCCTGACTTGAAAGCATCTTGTCAAAGCGCGCGCGTTCAACGTTCAGGATCTTGCCGCGCAGCGGCAGGATGGCCTGGAAACCACGTTCACGGCCCTGTTTGGCCGATCCACCTGCGGAATCACCCTCCACGATGAACAGTTCGGCTTTGGACGCATCGCGTTCCTGACAGTCTGCCAATTTGCCCGGAAGCGACGAGATATCCAGCGCACCCTTACGGCGGGTCAGTTCGCGTGCCTTGCGCGCTGCTTCACGTGCAGATGCGGCTTCGACCACCTTGGTGACAATCTTGCGCGCATCCTGGGGATGTTCTTCAAGCCACTGGGCGAGCCTGTCATTGAGGATGTTTTCCACCACCGGACGCACTTCGGACGAGACCAGCTTGTCCTTGGTCTGGGATGAGAATTTCGGATCGGGAACCTTGACCGAAATCACGCAAGACAGGCCTTCACGGGCATCATCACCGGAAAGGGCGACCTTTTCCTTTTTGGCGATACCGCTTTCCTGCGCATAGGAGTTGATCTGACGGGTCAGGGCAGCACGGAAGCCAGCCATATGCGTGCCGCCATCGCGCTGCGGGATGTTGTTGGTAAAGCAGAGCGTGGTTTCGTGATAGCTGTCATTCCACTGAAGGGCGACTTCAACGGTGATGCCGTCTTTTTCGCCTTCAATGCTAATCGGTTCTTCGATCTGGCGGACCTTGTTGCGGTCGAGATATTCGACAAAGGCACGAATGCCGCCCTCGTAATGCAGCTTGGTTTCGACCGGATCGCCGCTGCGTTCATCACGCAGGGTCAGGATCACGCCCGAGTTCAGGAAGGCCAGTTCACGCAGGCGATGTTCGAGCGTCGGCAGGTCGAAATCGGTCAT
>NZ_DBGS01000101.1:0-3813 GCF_002295455.1 Thalassospira sp. UBA848
CTAGGCCTCTAGACGAAGGGGACGCAGCGCGTTAACGAGGCCGGTTTTTAGCGATTGGGTGGGGTCAGGTCAAGCGGCTTTTTCGCCCCTGTGACGTTTTTTTTAATCCCCTGCCGGAAATGATGCCATTCCCGACCAAATACTGAAAAACCCTGCCACCTTGTTTAACCAGACGGTTTATTCGCTTTCCTTCCGGCCCTGGACGGACAGATGAGGCTTCCCCCACCTTCCGACAAGGGCCGATTACATTTCTTTATTGCGGCCGGCGCCGCGTTCCGAACCAGAAACAACCGCCCGCCAATGCAAGGCCGCAACCAAGGAACACAAACATCGCCTTGTACCCGGTATCCGGGTCGGCCTCATAGTGGCCGACAATCAATCCGGCGATCCCCTGCAAAACGAAAAGCCCACCAAAGGTCGCAAGATTGATCGTGGTAAGTGCACGGCCAATCTGATGTTCGGCCACGGCCTTGCGCGATGCGGCGTAGTTAAGCGTCGCACTGCTGCCAAGGAACCCGTGCAGCAACATCAACACCATGGCAACGCCCGTTCCCAGCGGCCCGACAAAGGCCTGCAACAAGCAGGCAACCGCCCCAACCAGAACAGCAAAGGTGATCAGACCACGGGTATTTTCAGGCATCATGCGCGACAATTGCCCATAGGTTGGTGGGCCAATGATCATACCGATCGTCATCACCAGCAGGATATTACCGACCTCGACCGCGCCAAGATCAAACACATCATGCAAATACGGCCCGCCCCAAAGCCCGCGCACGGTCAAAATTGTCGGGTAACTGAAAAACGCGACGCCTGAAAGCAGCCAGACCTGCCGGTTCGACCATACCGACATCATGCCGCGCAAGACGTCCATGACGCTCTCGCCGCGCTGGGCATGAGCAGCATGGCCCGGCGGGTTGTCGCGCACCAGAATGAAATCAAGCACGACAGCAATCAGCGCAATACCGGCAAGGCCATAATAAACTGTCCGCCAGCCATAGGCCTCCACCAGTGTTGCAAGCGGGGTGGCCGATGCCAGAACACCCATCAGACTGAAGGACACAATCAGCCCGGATGCCGCGGCAAATTTCTCTGGCGCGGTCCAGCGCGCCGCCAGAACAAGCGCAGAGATGAAAGCCGCCGAACAGCCAATACCAATCACCGCCTGCCCGGTCATCAGACCAAGCACACTTTGTGCATTGGCAAAGACAAACACGCCGATCACGGTAATAACCGTCAGGAAACCGTTGGTGAGCCGCGGCCCATACCGGTCAAGCAACACCCCGACCGGGATCTGCATCAGGGCAAAGGCGAAATGGAAACTGCCCGAAATCAGACCAAGCTGTTCGGGCGTAACGGCAAGTTCCTCGCGCAATGGCCCGGCCAACAAGGCCTGGGCAGAACGGAAAAACTGACTAAGTGAAAAAGCCAGCATGATCGGCATCAGAACGATCAGAAACGTTCCGATCCCGTGCGGCGTATGTGTGGGGCTTGGATTTTTTGTCATGGTGCTATCTGGCTTAATGCCAAGACGCCAAAGCGGCAAGCTTTTGCGTGACATGGGCATGCCCCGAAATCAGATATCATCACGCCGAAAAGTCGCCAGCAGCAGCTTAATCCACCGCCCTACTGGCTTAGCAGCAGGCCACGTTCAATCCTTGGGGACTGGTTCATGATGACACCATATTGCGACACAATCCGGTCAAACTGACCGTCTTTGACAATTTCGTCATAGGCATGCTGCCAGACTCTGACGATCTCGGGCGGTGTCTGCGCAGAGAACGCCAGATAAAGATCAGCACTCGTAAACGCATAAACCATCTCGACATCATCACGCTTAAGCGTGCTGTTTTTAAGCTGCTCATACAGTTCGATGTCTGATGAGACAATAAGATCGATCCGACCTTTTTCGAGCATGCCCACAACGCCGCCGGAATGATGGATGGGTTCAAGGTTTTCAAACCCATAGGAGCGCAAGGCCAATTCAGCAGCGCCGCCGGCCTGCACACCGATCAGGCCGGCCTGACGCAGGTCTTCGATGTCGTGCACCGGATTTGCTGAATCGGCACGCTGAAAAATTCCCGCATTGATCGGCACAACCGGCCCGACCCACTGATAAGACTCTTCACGTTGGGGCGTTCTGGTCATCGAGAAAACGCCAACATTCGCCTCGCCATCAATACGCAGAAGAACACGCTTCCATGGCAAGACATCAATATCCTTGCCATAGCCCAGCTGGGTTGCCATGGCCTGTACGACTTCGGCACCAATCCCGCGCAGGTGGCCTTCATCATCAAGGAAATTGAACGGTGGGTATTCTTCTGTAAGCAGGGTTACACCCAACGCATCGACAAGATGGCTCGGGTCTGCCTTTTCCAACGCCTGCGCCTGTGCATTCCCCGCGACGATAACCGTCGCAAGAAGAACAAAAAACGCCTGAACCAACAGCGCAAAGCGGTATGCGCACAGCTTGTCACGATTGCGCGCACATGCCTGGTCAGGTCCATCTATTGCGAACATGCTGTGGCGCTTGTCATACGTTTCTGGCGGGTAATACAACCAATACACCTGTGGGAAAGCCATGCGGATCAAAGAAGCAATTAAATCATCATACCAATAATGAAATTTGCTATCAATCCAAAGACCACACTTTCGTATAGACCACGTCCGTCAAACGGGTAATGCCACATCATCAATGATCAGCTGCACACCATCACGCCCCTGCCAGCTATCGCGGCGCAAATGCCCCAGAACATGCAACGGGCGCCCACCATGCTTGATCAGGGTCTGGCCCATATCATTATCAAGGCATCTGAACGCAATCGCCTTGAGCCGTCCCTGCCCGTTTGACCCGGTCAGGATGCAACGCACATGATCCTGCCCGACAACGTCGGCCTTGACCGCCCGGCAATCGACAAAGGCAAATCGGGGCTCCGCATTGCCCGCACCAAAAGGCCCCAGCTTTTCAAGTGAGTCGATAAGGTCAAGTGTCGCACCCTTGGCGTGAAGCGCCCCATCGACCGTGATGGTCGGGCGGATGTCATTTTCGGCGATGATCTTGGCAAAGCGCTCTTCAAGAAACGCTTCAAACGCTTCAAGCTTTTCGGGATCAAGGGTAAAGCCCGCCGCCATATGGTGCCCGCCACCATTGATCAGAAGCCCGGCCTGACGGGCCGCAATGATTGCATCACCCAGATCAATGCCCCGCACAGATCGCGCAGAGCCCTTATAGACCCCGTCAACCATCCCCATCACAAGCGACGGCACGTGATATCGATCCTTAAGCCTGCTTGCGACAATACCGATTACGCCGGGGTGCCAGTCTTCGCCACCAACCAGCACCATGGAGCCGACCTTTGACCTGCCCTCGACCGCACTGATCGCCTGATCAAGGACGATATCCTCAATCGCCTTGCGCTCTCGGTTATAGTCATCAAGTCTGCGGGCGATATCCTGCGCCTCTGCGGCATTCTCGCCCGAAAGCAGGGTGGCGCCCAGAAAACTCTCGCCAACGCGCCCACCGGCATTCACACGCGGCCCAAGGACATAACCAAGGTGATAGGCACTGGGCACTTCGTTGACCCCGGCAATATCGGCAAGCGATGTAATGCCAATATTGCTGCGATGCTTCATCACCTTGAGGCCCTGGGTCACGAATGCCCGGTTCAACCCGCGCAGCGGCACCACATCGCACACTGTGCCAAGGGCAACCAGATCAAGCCAGTTGCGCAAATCGGGTGCGCGAACACCCTTCTTTTCAAGCCAGCCGCGATTGCGCAATTCACGCAGCAACGCCACACAGACCAGAAACGCCAC
>NZ_DBGS01000020.1:0-16808 GCF_002295455.1 Thalassospira sp. UBA848
GCCAACCTGATCAGCGGCGTGATCCTGTTGCTCGACCGATCGATAAAGCCCGGCGACGTCATTGCGATTGGCGATACCTTTGGCTGGATTCAGTCACTGGGCGCGCGTTACACCGCCGTTCGCACCCGCGATGGCACGGAATTTCTGATCCCGAACGAAGACCTGATCACCAATCAGGTCGAAAACTGGAGCCACTCGGACGTCAAGCTGCGCCTGAAAGTGCCGGTCGGCATTTCCTATAACTGTGACCCTCACCTTGCGATCAAACTGTGCAACGAGGCGGCGGCAAAATGCCCCCGCGTGCAGGATAACCCGGGTCCCAACACCCTGATGCGCGGTTTTGGCGATAACTCGGTCGATCTTGAAATCCGGTTCTGGATCAACGATCCGCAAAATGGCCGCGGCAACGTCATCAGCGAAGTTTTGCTCAATGTCTGGGATGCCTTTATCGAACACAATATCGAAATCCCGTTCCCGCAACGCGACCTGCACCTGCGCAGCGGCGACGCCCCGATCCGCGTGGAAATGACCAGCGCCAGGGCACACGCCCCCAAAGACTAGGAACATGTTCCGCCGAATTAGCCGCCCCGTCGCTAGTTCATGGCGTTGCTGATCTCTTTCTCGTCGATATCGCCGCCCTTGTCCTGATCAGGGTCTTTCTTGATCTGCTCGGGGACCTTGTCTTCGGGACGCGGCGTATCAAGCAGTTCGCCAACCTTCACATCCAGAACCGTCTCACGCTTTTTCTCAAGCTCGATCAGGCGTTCGCGCATGGCAACCGGCCAACCACCATCTGTTCGCACCACCAGCAAGCGGTCGTAATCCAGAAAAAGCCCCAAACGCGTCATCAAATCCATCAGCGAAATGCGTGACAGATCCCCCGACAGCAGCCAGCGGTGCTTGTCAGAACGTTCAATCAGTTTTTGTCGCCGCAATGCGGCCAGCGCCCAGTTAAGATCACGCCCGCCCAGCTTCACATCGCGCATCATCCTGCGATAGGTCGGCGGTTTGGCTGCCTCGTGAAAGCAATTTTGCAAATATTCCAGCACACGCAGCACGGCGATAATCCGTTCCATATGCCCGGGCACCGCAACGCGTGGATCGGGGATCAGGCCCGCCGCCCGTGCCGCCCGCCATTCGGACCGGCCCGCCGCCACCTGCGCACCCAAAAGAATCACGATCCAGGTCAGATACATCCACAACAGGAATATCGGGACAATCGCGACCGCACCATAGATCGTCTGATAGGTCGGAAAGGTGGTGACGTAAAACCCGAAGCCTTTTTTCAGCGTCTCGAACAGAACCGCTGCGACCAGCCCGCCAACGCCCCCGTCAACAACACTGACCGAGCGGTTCGGCATGCCAATGAACAGCAGGGAAAAGGCCATCGCAGACAGAATGAATGGCGCAAGGAATGTAAGCTGACCGATCTGCCCGCCAAGTACCTCGCCGCCGACAAGATGGCGCATGGCAAAAATGTAGGACGCCAGTGAAAGGCTCAGACCCAGCAACATTGGCCCGACGGTTAGAAGCGTCCAGAACACGACAAGGCGCGACAGCAGTTTGCGCGGACTGGTGACGCGAAACACATCGTTCATCGCCCCTTCGATGGCGCTTAGGAACATCACCGCCGTCAAACCCAGAACGATTGTGCCAATCGCCGTCATTTGCCCGGTATTTTGCAGGAAATCACCCAGATAGCCGGTCACCTGTTCACCGGTTTCCGGCAGGAAATTGTTCAGGACCACATTCATGATCTGGTCCTTGAACTCATCAAAGACCGGAAACGCAGAAAGCACCGTCAGCGCAATCGCCAGAAACGGCACCATCGCCAGAAGCGTCGTATAGGAAAGCCCGGCTGCCCGTTGCACGGATTTGTCATGAACAAAACGCATGACGGCGTAACGCCAGAACGCCGTTCGGTCAGCCAGCAATTTCTGAATTTCGACCATTAAACGCTTATCCCCACGCATTTTCCGGTTATACTACACTTGATCAACAGGATAGCGCGCCTGCACGCGTTATGACAGGTCAGATTGACCTTGGCCGTGCTTTGTGTAGGATGCGCCGAATGTCTAATGCCTTCTGGGCCGGTCGCGGCTTTTCTTGAATGCCTCTACCTGCCAGAGAGAGATCGTGGGAACGAGAGGGAATATGAGCCTGTCCACCGACAACATTTCAGGCCTGATGGCCGGTAAACGCGGCCTGATCATGGGCGTCGCCAACGACAAATCGATTGCCTGGGGCATTGCACGTGCGGCCGCAGCGGCCGGCGCCGAAGTGGCCTTTACCTTCCAGGGCGAAGCCCTTGAAAAACGTGTGCGCCCGCTCGCAGAGTCTGTTGGCAGCAACATCGTTCTGCCATGTGACGTGACCGATGCGGCCAGCATGGATGCCGTGTTCGAGACGCTTAAGGAAAAATGGGGCAAGCTTGACTTTGTCGTGCATGCCATCGGCTTCTCCGACAAGAGCGAACTGCGTGGTCGCTATGTCGATACCTCGCCGGAAAACTTTGCGCTTTCGATGAACATCTCGGTCTATTCCTTTACCGCGATCGCACAGCGCGCTGAAAAACTGATGACCGATGGTGGTTCGCTTCTGACGCTCTCCTATTACGGCGCAGAAAAGGTCATGCCGCATTACAACGTCATGGGCGTTGCCAAGGCCGCCCTTGAAGCCAGCGTGAAATACCTTGCCAATGACCTTGGACCAGACCGCATTCGCGTCAACGCCATTTCGGCGGGCCCGATGAAGACCCTTGCCGCATCGGGGATTGGCGATTTCCGCTATATCCTGAAATGGAACGAATACAACTCACCGATGCGCCGCAACGTTACGCTTGATGATGTTGGCGGATCGGGCCTGTACTTCCTCTCTGATCTTTCGACCGGTGTTACGGGCGAAACCCATCATGTCGATTGCGGTTACCACACCGTTGGCATGAAGCAGGCAGACGCACCTGACATCACTGTCCAGAAATCCTGATCTGGGCCTGATATGATTTTGCGGGCTGCCCTGACGGGTGGCCCGTTTTGTCTCTAAACTATTTGAATTCTGGATAATCGGTTATGGCTGGCAACAGTTTTGGAACACTTTTCCGCTTCACCACCTTTGGCGAAAGCCACGGTCCGGCCATTGGCTGTGTCGTTGATGGTGTGCCGCCCCTGCTTGAACTGACCGAGTCCGACATTCAGGATTACCTTGAAAAACGCAAACCCGGTCAGTCGCGCTTTACCACCCAACGCCGCGAACCTGATCAGGTCAAAATCCTTTCGGGCGTTTTCGAAGGCAAAACCACCGGCACCCCGATCGGGCTTCTGATCGAAAACGTCGATCAGCGTTCCAAGGATTACGGCGAAATCAAAAACCAGTTCCGCCCCGGTCATGCCGACTACACCTATTGGGAAAAATACGGCACCCGCGATTACCGCGGCGGCGGCCGTTCTTCGGCGCGTGAAACCGCCATGCGGGTTGCCGCCGGTGCAATTGCGCGCAAGGTGCTGGGTGATAACATCAAAATCCGTGCGGCCCTGGTCAAAATGGGCACCAAGGAAATCAATCGCGCGAACTGGGACTGGGATGAGGTTGATAACAACCCGTTCTTCTGCCCGGACCCAGAAGCCGTGCCGGTGTTCGAGGAATATCTTGATGGCCTGCGCAAGGATGGCTCATCGGTTGGCGCAGTGATCGAGGTTGTTTGTTCTGGCGTCCCGGTTGGCCTTGGTGATCCGGTTTATGACAAACTTGACGCCGATCTGGCCAAGGCGATGATGACGATCAACGCCGTCAAGGGCGTTGAAATCGGCAATGGTTTTGAAGCCGCCGAACTGACGGGCATTGAAAATGCCGATGAAATGCGCTTGGGCGAAGATGGCAAACCGGTATTTGGCTCCAACCATGCCGGTGGGATCCTCGGCGGGATTTCATCGGGGCAGGACATTGTCGTGCGCTTTGCTGTCAAACCGACCAGCTCGATCCTCACCCCGCGCAAAAGCCTTGATATCTATGGCAAGGAAGTCGACGTCGTCACCAAGGGCCGCCATGATCCATGTGTTGGCATCCGTGGCGTTCCGGTGGGCGAAGCCATGGCTGCCATCACACTGGCTGACCACCTTCTGCGCCACCGCGCACAGTGCGAAGGCTGGAACACGAACAAGCATTTCCCGAGCTGATTTCGCTACTTTATCGGGTCTTTCGAGTTTCACATCACAAACGGGTTTGTGCCACGTCTTAGGGTCATGAACCCGATATTGCTCAAAACCCTGATCCAACTTGCTGCGTCAAACAAAAAGCCCGCCCCCACCGGGACGGTTGGCAGTGACGCGCAGCTTAAAAACCGCATCGTTCTTTTCTCGGACGAGGCCGTCAACCTGCCCGACTGGGGTATTTCGGGGCTCCCGGCCATGATACTGGGGGCTGCACCGCAAACCTGCCTGTTCGTCGGCGACCTGCATGTTGACAGCCCCGGCGACGATGAAAGCCCCCCACACAGCGATGACGCAGAAACAGACAGTTCCGATCCCCCATCAGATGGAACGGTTTCCTTCTCGCTTACCATCAAGTCAACGCCCGATCCCGCAAGCACGCTTCAGGCCCGTACGATTGTTTGGAAATTGTCACTGCCGATTGCGGGTTACCGTGATGTGCAGACCGGCGCGGGCAACACCACTGTGCGCGCGCCGGTGATCAAATCGCGCCTCAAACTGGGCGGCATTGAACGCGATGTTGAAATCGGTCTGCTGGAAATGGGCGGCCTTGAACAGCCGCTTTTGATTGGCAAGGACACGCTGGCCGACAAGTTTTTGATCCGCCCGGACAGGCCCGCCGACCAAAAAGCCGCCAATCCGCCTGCTGTTGACCTGAACCAGCACGTGGCAGAAGCACCAAAACCAGCCGGGACTGACGCCAAAAGCGATGACGTCACGGCAAAGGATACACCTGCGCCAAGCTCTGATTCCGAAACAAAACCGGCATCAAGCACCGCCGATGACAAGGCGCACGCAGCATCCGTCACCGATGCAAAACCCGACGCTAACACTTCCCCGGATCAGACAACAGCCGCCACACCGGAAAACAACACCACGCCAGACACATCACAGCAGACCGAGACCGCAGATACGCCAACCCACGACCAGAATGCGGCAAACCCGGCACCCGACACACAACAAAACAAGGCCGCACCGGACGCCGCTTCGACCACGGCTGACGGCAATGATACATCTGCAACACCCGACACACCAACTGACACGGCTGCGAACGCAGAAAACCAAACCAACCCCGACGATCCAAGCAAAGCGCAAGAAGGCGTCAAAACATCTGGCGAGCCCACGACATCACAGACCGGATCAGAAACCGCCAAACCAGCCGACCGCGCACCTAAACCGGCGTAAGTTCCCACAGAACCTGAAGCCCCCTGAAGCCCCTGGCTCCCCTGCGCCGCCCTTTGAAAGGGTGGCGCTTTTTTTATAAGCCGGGGCAATTTTCCAATGGTTTCATCTTGTAGTTTGCCTTCGCGACCACATCTTTATCCCATAACGAAAAACGACCCGAAATGCGGTTGGGAAAAGGCAAGACGAATGACAACACATCTGGATCTGTCCAGCCTGTCGCGCCGATCTGCGATAAAGGGCTGGTTTGCCACAGGCGCGGCAATCATCGGCCATACCATTCTGGCACCGGCCGCCCACGCCAGTGACACAACCCTGCCGGCAACCCCGGCCTGCGGCGAGGATATCGGCCCGACACGTTCAATGACCGAGGGCCCGTTTTATTCGCAAAACCCGCCAGAAAAACGCAACTTTCGGACAGACACGGATGGCAGCCCGGTGACACTGATCGGTTACGTGCTCAGCACCACCTGCACGCCGATTGCCAATGCGATTGTCGATCTCTGGCACGCCGATGCCAATGGCCGATATGACAATCAGGGTTTTAGCATGCGCGGCTATCAGCGCACCGACGCCCAGGGACGCTATTATTTTGACACCATCCGCCCGGCCGAATATGCCGGACGGACCCCGCATTACCACATCAAGATCACCCCGCCCAACGGCCCAACCCTGACCACGCAACTCTATTTCCCCGAAGAGCCCCGCAACGAACTGGACCACCTGTTTGACAGCGCGCTTTTGATGAAGATGCGCCCGGCAAGCGACGGCGAGATCAGCCGGTTTGATTTTGTGCTGGCTTAAACAGGCCATCACGTCCCGACATCATAACACCAAGCCCGATGACAAGACCCGGTTCACCTGAAAAGCGTGATTTTGGCCTTGCGCTAATGTGTATTCCGCTTTAATGTTAACAAAGTTAACATAAGAAAATCGAGATACGCGCAAATGGGAAAATATCACCACGGTGATGTCCGCAACGTCCTTCTGCAACAAGCTGAAAACATCCTGACGGACGAAGGCCCGGCTGGTTTGTCGCTACGGCGCCTCGCGCGGCTGACCGGTGTGTCGGAAGCCGCCCCCTATCGCCATTTTGACGGCAAGGATGGCATTTTGGCGGCAGTCGCCATCGCCGCCTTTGAACGGTTTGCCGAACAACTTGAAACTGCTGCCGCCAGCACGGAAAACCATGAAGAACGCATCATGGCGCTGGGGGCTGCCTATGTGCAGTTCGCGGTCGAAAACCCGCAACATTTCCGCCTGATCTTTGGTCGGGAACGCCCGCCACTCGATCAATATCCGGAATTGCGCGATGCCGCCGACAACGCCTTTGACGTCTTGCAGCGCGCGGTCACATCGGTTGATCGCAAGGCTGAAATGACTCTGGCGGAGGCTGCAAGCGCCTATAACCGTGCCCTTGCCGCATGGAGCCGTGCACACGGCATAGCCATGCTGGTGATTGATGGCATGATCGTGCCGCCCGCGGATCAGGATCTTTCAGGTTTTGTTCTGGGTCTTCTGGCCGAGGACCTTACCATCCCGACCAACGCCGAATAACAGCTCGAACGCTTCATCATCCCGCATTGGGGTCTGCCCACAACCAACCGGAATTTCAGATGGAATATTCAACCGTCAAACTCATTCACGTTCTTGGCGCTATCCTGTTTTTGGGCAATATCATTGTCTCGGCCGTTTGGAAAATACAGGCAGACCGCACCAACAACCCGGTCGTCATCGCTTTTGCCTGTCGTCTGATCAACATCACTGATCTGGCCTTCACCACCCTTGGCTCGGCTCTGCTTGTGATTGGCGGCATCGGGCTGTTTCACGCCACCGGCATATCACTTTCTGATGCCCCCTATCTGATCTATGGCATCAGCCTGTATGGCATGGCCGCGATGCTGTGGCTGGCAGGCCTGCTGCCGCTTCAGATCTATATGTCAAAGATTGCGGCCAAGACCGTGGCAGATGGCGAAACCGAAATGCCCGCAAGCTATGAGAAATGCCGCAGGCTGTGGAACATGGTTGGCCGCATCGCCATCCTGTTTCCACTCGGCGCGCTTTACCTGATGATCATGCGTCCGGACTTCTGAGTAGCGGGCGTTGCATGCCGCGCCTTCCACCATACGGAAAGCCGTTTTATATGATTGATCGGCTTTTGGCGCTGCCCGTACTATGCCGGCATTAGATTAATGATAACGCCCGGGAGAAAAGTCCGATGTTGACCATCAAACGCCTGTCCATTGAGGATGCCTATATCCTGATCGAAGGGGCCCGCAACCGTGCCAATGAGATCGGGGTTCCGATGTGCATTGCCATCACCGACGAATCCGGTGTTCTGATCGCGTTTGAACGCATGGATGGCGGCAAGGTCACCAGCACCACCATCGCCCAGGATAAATCCTTTACCGCATCGGGTGCGCGCAAGGGCACGCATGAATATGCCGCCGCTGCCCAGCCGGGCAAACCGGCCTATGGCATCGATAGTGAAATTGGCGGTCGCCTGTCGATTGTCGCCGGTGGTCTGCCAGTATTCGTTGATGGTGAATGTGTCGGCGGTATCGGCGTCAGTTCCGGCACCCCGCCGCAGGATCAGGACTGCGCACAGGCCGGTATTGATTTCTTCATGAAGAAAATCGGCAAATAATCTGATGATCGCGGGCGGAAGTTTGGCCGGTTGATCAGGCCGTTTTCCGCCCGCAAATCAGGAACTCAACATTGCCTTCGGGGCCGGTGATCGGGCTTTTGGTAATGCCAAGCACCTCCCAGCCCGGAAGATTGGCCAGCCAGTCGGAAATGGTATCGCAGACTTCCTGATGCAATTCGGGTTCGCGTACGACACCTTTTTTGCCGACACGCTCCTTGCCGACTTCAAATTGTGGCTTGATCAGCGCAATCAGATAGCCGCCATCCTTGACCCGCTCAATACTGGCCGGAAGCACGGTGCGCAGACCAATGAAGCTGGCATCACACACGACGATATCGATGGCGTCAGAAATCTGTTCTGCGGTCAAATGGCGCGCATTGGTCTTTTCCATGACCACAACACGCTCATCATTGCGCAGCTTCCAGTCAAGCTGCCCCTGCCCGACATCAACGGCATAGACCTTGGCCGCTCCGTTCTGAAGCAGAACGTCGGTAAAGCCACCTGTCGAGGCCCCGACATCGACACCGATAAAACCGGTCACGTCGATCTCAAATTCTGCCAGACCCTTTTCAAGCTTGAGCCCGCCGCGCGAAACCCACGGATGGGGCTGCCCGCGCAGCGTAATGCAAATGTCTTCCTTGCACGGCATGCCCGGCTTATCGAGCCGTTGCTCGCCGCTAAAGACATTGCCTGCCATGATGAAAGCCTGTGCCTTGGACCGGGTTTCCACCAGCCCACGTTCCACAAGCAACTGATCCAAACGTTTCTTTGCCATGCGCGCGTTTTACCCTACCGGCCCGAAAAGGTCACGCATTTGGTCATATCAAATAATGGGAATTAGCTTGCCAACGGTTCCAGATACCCGCGCGGCACAATGGCGAGAAGGTCATTAAGCGACTCACCCTGAACCGCCACATGCTGCTGCATCAACTTGCCAGCCGTTTCGGCCTCACCATTGGCAATCGCATTCAGGATATCGGCATGCTCGTTGTTCGATGTCTTAACACGCCCCGGCCGATGCAACTGCAAGCGGCGATACGGTGCCAGACGGTTGCGCACATTCTTGGTCTGACGCTCAAGGAAACTGTTGCGACACCCGGCATAGATCGCCTCATGGAAGCGCACATTGGCCTCGTAATAGGCATCGGCATCCGCATGATCCTTAAGCGCACCGCATTCATCAGACAGCGCGATCAGATTATCGATATCAACGCGCGGCATGCGACGTGCCGCCAGACGCGCGCACATCGCTTCAAGTTCCGCCATGACTTCAAACATTTCGATCAGTTCGGCAACCGTGATGGCAGCAACAATTGTGCCCCGGCGCGGCATGGTCGCAACCAACCCGGACCCGGCAAGGGTTTGCAACGCTTCACGTACCGGGGTGCGCGATACGCCGAACCGTTCACTTAACGAGCGTTCATCAAGTTTGTCGCCGGGCTTGAGCACGCCAGTCACGATATCGCGTTCAAGTTTCTGGACCAGATCGGTGGCAAGCTTTCCGTTTTGCGACATGTGCGCCCTCATTCATCATCACTCACTGGTATACCAGAACACATATTCTGGTACCAATCAAAGCCTTTTCGATGCTGCTCTGCGAAGTTTTTTCTGCTGCGACGCAAAAGTTCAGATCAGGTTTTCCCTGATACACGGGCAAATACTCCAGCGCTGATTTGTGGCACTGCAAAATCACATTCTGGTATACAAAATTGCATGGACAGCATGCCAGAAATCTGTAACGCTTTTCACCAATGCGAAAACCGCATCAATAAAAAGACGCGCAAAAGCCGTCACAATGCATTCAAAACGCATGCTTCATCCGGGAGGAAAAGATGAAGATTTTCAAAAAGACTCTTACGGCGTCTGTCGCCGCCATCTCCATGTCCGTTGCCGCCTTTGGCATGTCTGCCTCCGCCGGTGCCGAGACGCTCAAGCTGTCACATCAGTGGTCCACCAGCGATGTCCGTCACAAAGTGGCAGAAATCATCGCCAACGAAGTCAAGGCCGCTGACGTTGATCTGGAAATCCAGATCTTCCCGTCCGGCTCGCTGTTCAAGGCGAAGGAACAGTGGACTCCGATGACGCGCGGCCAGCTTGACATGATTGTCTATCCGCTCGCCTACGCCGGTGGTCGTATTCCGGCAACCAACCTGACGCTGATGCCCGCCCTGGTCAAAAACCATGACCATGCACAGCGCATCAACGAATCCCCGTTCATGGCCAAAATCGAAGAGCTCCTGAACGATGACGGTGTCGTCACCGTCGCCAAGGGCTGGCTTGCCGGTGGCTTTGCCTCGACCCAGGGATGCATAAAAAAGCCCGAAGACGTCAAAGGCCTGCAGATCCGTGCAGCCGGTAAATCGTTCGAACAGATGCTTCAGGGTGCTGGCGGTTCCATCGCCGCAATGCCAAGCTCGGAAATCTATCCGGCCATGCAGACCGGTGTTCTTGACGCGGCAAACACCAGCTCTTCAAGCTTTGTGTCCTATCGTATCTACGAGCAGGTCAAATGCTACACGCCGGCAGCTGGCAACGCGTTGTGGTTCATGTACCAGCCGGTCCTGATGTCCAAGCGCAGCTATGACAAGCTCAATGACGCGCAGAAAGACGCCCTCGCAGCTGCCGCAAAAGTCGCCGAAGAGTACTACACTGCCGAAGGCCGTAAACAGGACTCTGATAGCGTCGAGGTCTTCAAGGAAGCCGGTGTGGAAATCGCCGACCTTTCGGACGAGGACTTTGCAGCATGGCAGGCGATTGCCATGAAAACCTCCTATGCCAAGTTCGTGGAAGAAACCCCGAACGGTCAGGAACTTCTCGACATGGCGCTTGCTGTAAAGTGATCCATGCCTGATCTGATGGTGGTGCCGGTGATCCGGCACCACCCTGATTTCTCAACACGACCAGACCATAACACCACGGTTCCGTCAGAGGAGTACGCGCGTGTCCAACGCCATGTCCCCGCACCCACTGCCCATTGATCTGCCCGATGATTTCGCGCAGACCCGAAGTGCGTCGCATTCCGTTAAATCCGATATGCCGCCCCCGCCTGATGTCGAACCAATCGACCATCACGGTCCGCAGGCAAACCGCAATACACAAATTCCGCACGGCCCGGTTGATAACATCATTGCCGTCATTCATTTCCTGTCGCGTGTATGTGGCGTTGCCTCGGCATCGATGTTTGGCATCGCGATGCTGATCATTTGCCAGCTGGTCTTCATGCGCTATGTGCTCAATGATTCCACCGTCTGGCAAACCGAAGCCGTGATCTTCCTGATGATTGGCGCAACACTTGTTGGCCTGCCCTATGTTCAGTTGCTGCGCGGTCACGTCAATGTCGACCTGCTGCCGCTTTATCTCAAACGTGGCGCACGCATGACCCTTGCCATTGTCACCCTGTCTCTGGGCATGGCAATCGCCGCAATGTTTGCCTTTTACGGTCTGGAACTGGTGATCGAAGCCTATGAAGGCGGCTGGTTGTCCGAAACCATCTGGGCCGTGCCGCTGTGGAAGCCGTTCTCGGCCCTGCCGATTGGCTTTGGCTTGCTGTTCTTGCAGTTCTTCGCCGATTTCCTGTCCCTCATCACGCGCAGATCGACCCCGTTCGATATTCGCGACGACGCATTCTAAGGAGGCCGCACCATGGATCCCTTGCTTCTTGCGGCCATTGTTGGCATCGCGACCACCCTTGTTCTTTTCTCCGGCATTCCGGTCGGCATCGGCCTGATTTTGGTCAGTATCGGTTTTATCGTCATCTTTGATGGCACCGGCTCGCTGCCGCTTCTGCCTGAAATTCTGTTTGGCAAACTCGAAAGTTTCGAAGTCCTCGCCATCCCGATGTTCATTCTGATGGGGGCGGTTGTTGCCTCATCGCGTGCTGGTGGTGACCTTTATTCGGTTCTTGATCGCTGGCTGACGCGTGTTCCGGGCGGGCTTGTGATTTCAAACCTTGGTGCATGCGCCATCTTTTCCGCCCTGTCCGGCTCGTCGCCTGCCACCTGTGCGGCGATCGGCAAGATGGGCATCCCGGCCATGCGCGAACGCGGTTTCCCAGATACGGTTGCGGCAGGCTCGATCGCCGCTGGCGGGACGCTGGGCATTCTGATCCCGCCAAGTGTCACCATGATTGTCTATGGCATCTCGACCGAGACCTCGATCGGGCGTCTGTTCCTGGCGGGACTTCTGCCGGGTCTGCTGGTGACGGTTCTGTTCATGGCATGGTCGCTTTATTCGACCTGGCGTCAGGGCAATGCCCAGGCTGCCCTTGGCGTGATCAAATACAGCTGGAAGGAAAAGTTTGAAATCCTTCCGCGCGTTCTGCCCTTCCTTGTCATCATTGGTGCTGTTCTGTTCGCCCTTTATGGTGGCGTTGCGACACCTTCGGAAACGGCCGGTGTTGGCGCACTGTTCTGCCTTGTCACGGCGATGATCGTGTATCGCATGTGGAAACCGGGTCAGCTCTGGAATGTCATGCGTGACACCACCAAAGAGTCGGTGATGATCCTTTTGATCATCGGCGCGGCGGGCCTGTTTAGCTACATGCTGTCATCGCTTCTGGTCACCCAGTCGATTGCACAGTGGATCTCCGCCCTCGAGGTCAACCGCTGGGTCCTGATGGGCTTCATCAATCTGTTCCTGCTGATCAGTGGTTTCTTCCTGCCGCCGGTCGCCGTGATCCTGATGAGCGCGCCGATCCTGCTGCCGGTGATCATCAATGCCGGGTTCGACCCGTACTGGTTTGCCGTGATCCTGACGATCAATATGGAAATCGGCCTGATCACCCCGCCGGTTGGTTTGAACCTGTATGTGATCAATGGTATTGCCCCTGATATCCGTCTGCAAAGCATCCTGAAGGGCGCATTCCCCTATGTGCTGTGCATGATCGCGGCCATCATCATTCTGTGCTTCTTCCCGCAGATCGCCACCTGGCTTCCGGAAACGGTTATTGGAGGACGCTGATGTCAGGCATGTCTGTCAAAAGCTGGCTTTCAAGTATTGCCGACCGTGGTCGGGAACTGCTTGACCTGCCGATTTCAACCCCGCAAGAACCGCTCAAACAACTCGGTGCCATGTGCAGGGACCTTGTCTCGCAAAAAGGCGAGGCACGTGGCACCGCGGTTGCCCGCGAAGTGGTCCGCCTTTGGGAAAGCCTGCCCGAAGAAGACCATCTGGCCTTCTTCCAGATGATGCAAAACGACTTTAGTGCCGACCGCACCAAAGTCACCAAGGCGGCCGAGGCCTTTGCCAAGGACCCGTCCGAGGCCAACCTTGCGGCTCTGACCCAGGCGTCCGAACCGGTCCGTCAGGAACTTCTGCGCAAGATCAATATGGCACCGGGTGGCACGCGGGCGATTGTCGATATGCGTGAAACCCTGATCGGGGTTTTGAAAGACAACCGCGATCTTGAACCGCTCAATGCCGATATGCAGCACCTGCTGACCAGTTGGTTTAACCGTGGTTTCCTTGAACTGCGCCATATCGACTGGGACACGTCGGCAGCCATCCTTGAAAAACTGATCCGCTATGAAGCAGTTCATGAAATTCAGGGCTGGGAAGATCTGCGCCGTCGTCTAGCGACGGATCGGAAATGCTTTGCCTTCTTCCATCCGGCCATCCCCGACGATCCGCTGATCTTTGTTGAGGTCGCATTGGTCCATGGTCTGGCCGATAGCGTTCAGGCGCTTCTGGCCCCGGAAATCGATGAAAAGGCCCCCGAAACAGCCAACACCGCGATTTTCTATTCAATCAGCAACTGTCAGGCGGGGCTCAAGGGGATTTCGTTTGGCAACTTCCTGATCAAACAGGTGGTCGAGGAACTCAAACGCGAATTCCCGCAACTCAAGCAGTTCGCCACCCTGTCGCCCATTCCGGGCTTCATGGGCTGGTTGCGCACCCTCCAGAAAAGCAAGGCCGATGATGCCAAGCTTGCCGGTCAGGTGCTTGCGGGCCTAAGCGAGGACGACTGGATCAATGATCCGGTCAAGGTCGCGAACCTGAAAAAGCCGACATTGGCGCTGTGTGCGACTTATCTTGCCACCTGCAAACGCGGCAAATCACCGCTCGACCCCACCGCGCGGTTCCATCTGGGTAATGGTGCACAGCTTGAACGCCTGAACTGGCTTGGCGATACGTCGGACAAGGGTCTGCGTCAGGCTGGCGGCATGATGGTGAATTACGCCTATCACCTTGATGATATCGAGAAAAACCACGAAGCACTGATGAATGACGGAAAGATCGCCACATCGAAATCCGTCGCACAGCTTGCCGGAATTTAAACAGGTATGACCATGTCAGATAATCTTCTTCAATCCTTTCTGGACCGTTTTCCGGCCGACAAATCGCGCACATTCCTGATCGAACGCGACGGGACCGAACGCAGCTTTGCATGGTTGCTTGATCGCACCGGGCGTTATGCCGCAGTCCTTGCCGCCCATGGTGTGGTCAAGGGCGACCGGGTCGCCGCACAGGTCGACAAATCATCCGATGTCATCGCGCTTTACCTTGCCTGCCTGCAGCTTGGCGCCATTCATTTGCCACTTAACACGGCCTATACCGGTGACGAGATCGCCTATTTCCTGGGTGACGCCGCCCCGCGTGTCTTTGTCTGCCGTCCGGCCCATATCGATGCGGCCAAGGAACTCGGTGACAAGAATGACGTCGCTGCTGTTCTGTCGCTTGGTTCAAATGGGGATGGCAGCCTGAATGACGAAGCCGCGAACGCCACCGCCATGACCGACATTGTGGCCGCAGACAAGGACGACGTTGCCGCAATCCTTTACACATCGGGCACGACGGGCCGGTCCAAGGGTGCGATGCTGACCCATAATAATCTGGGCTCGAACGCCAAGACCCTGCATCAGGCCTGGGGCTTCCAGCCGGGGGATACATTGCTGCATGCCCTGCCGCTGTTCCACACCCACGGTCTGTTTGTGGCGATCAACATCATGCTGATGAATGGCGGCAAGGTGATCCTGCTTCCGAAATTCGATGCAGATGACGTGATTGAACGCCTGCCGCAATCAACCGTGCTGATGGGCGTTCCGACCTTCTATACCCGCTTGCTGGCACATCCGCAGTTCACCAAGGACATCACGGCGAATATGCGCCTGTTCGTTTCGGGCTCCGCCCCGCTTCTGGCCGAAACCCATGACGCGTTCTTTGAACGTACCGGGCACAAGATCCTTGAACGCTATGGCATGACCGAAACCTGCATGAACACCTCCAACCCGCTTGATGGCGAACGTCGTCCGGGTGCGGTTGGTCCGACCCTGCCGGGGATCGAGGCCCGCGTTTGTGACAAGGATGGCAACATCCTGGGGGCTGGCGAAATCGGCGTGCTTGAAGTTCGTGGCCCGAACGTTTTCAAGGGGTACTGGCAGATGCCCGAAAAAACCGCGTCCGAATTCCGCAAGGACGGTTTCTTTATCACCGGCGATCTCGCCACCATTGGCGAAGACGGTTATGTCACCATCGTTGGTCGTGACAAGGATCTGATCATCTCCGGCGGCTTCAACGTCTATCCCAAGGAAGTCGAAGAAGTCATCGCCGAATATGACGAGGTCGATGAAGTCGCGATCTTTGGCCTGCCCCACCCCGATTTTGGCGAAGCCGTTGCCGGTGTGATTGTCGTGGCCAATGGCGATCAACCTGATCCCGACGCCCTGATCAAGCGCACGCAGGACAAACTGGCGAAGTTCAAGGTGCCCAAGCGCATCTGGGTCATCAAGGAACTGCCGCGCAACACCATGGGCAAAATCCAGAAGGCCCAGTTGCGCAAGCAATATGAGGACACTTTTACCGCCTGAACCGCCTAAAACTTATAGCCATACTCCCGCTGCCGGGAACCGTCTTGCGAACAGATGGTTCGCGCCCGCAGCACCCATCGGGTCTTCGACCCAACCTTCCGGCCGGATTTATCTGGCCGGATTTTTTTTGTGCGCCATCACAAAGGCCTGAACACCACGACTTCTAACATTATGCAATTGTTAGGGAATGACGGCAAAGAATGCTAAATTAGAAAAAACAACAAAGAGCAACCTGCAGGCTTGTCCAAAAGTGCCAGAACGAAAGTGACTGGGATTGATGACCAAGCTTGACGACGCCTTAGACCGAATATCGCGCGACATCGCCCAAACCGGTGCCCTGACAACAGAGGCATCGCGTCGCTATGACCAGATGTTTGCCGACTTCCGCACCGAGCTGGATCGTACCATTGATACATCCACCTCACTTGCCGATGCTGCCAACGCCACAATGGCGTTACTCGAACAGGCATCGACCCTTCTGCGCGAAAGCTTCCCGAACCCCGCGCCACGTGCGTGTCGCGATCAATGCAGTGCGTGTTGCCATCTGTTTGTCAGCGTCCCGCCCGGTGTCAGCGACCTGATCGCAGCACATATCAAGGCAACCTTCACCCCGCCAGAACAACAGGCCCTGCTGGATCGACTGAGAACTGCCGCAAGCGAGATCGAGAAATTCACCAAAACCAGTGACGTTCGTGTGCGCTGCCCGCTTCTTGATGAAAATGAACGCTGCAGCATATATGCCGTTCGCCCGCTCACATGTCGCGCATTCACGTCCTCTGATGCTGGTTTGTGTCACGCCATGGTCTTTGGCGACACCACGCAACAATCCACTCGCATTGATCAGGATCCGGGCCACTACCGCCTGCATATCGAAGCAACCGAAGCCCTACAAAATCTTGCGACCCGGCGCGGATTGAATGATCGGCAGGAAGGTTTCGTGCATGGGCTGCTCGATCGGCTTGAAAACGG
>NZ_DBGS01000020.1:17086-19017 GCF_002295455.1 Thalassospira sp. UBA848
GCTGCTCGATCGGCTTGAAAACGGGGTCAGTTCAACCTGATCCGGTGACTTGCATTTTCACGCGAACAAGACCATTTCTCGAACGTTCCTGAATGGTCGGGCCTTCACCCGACGCCACCACCAAACAAACATGTAGGGCAGACATGCAACAGCCGTCAGCACAAGCACCGCGCGTGGCCTTTATCACCGGCGGTGCACAGGGTTTGGGCCTTGGTATCTCAAAGCACCTTCTGGACCTTGGCTGGAAGATTGCCATGTTCGATCTTGATGCCGACGCAGGCGAAGAAGCCTTAAGCAGCCTGTCCGATGCCCAGCGCGACCGTACCCTGTTCCTGCACGGCGACGTCGCCGTTGAGGCCGACATCAAACTCGCCGTGCAACAATGCGTTGACCGGTTTGGCCGGATTGATGGCCTGATCAACAATGCCGGTATTGCCAATCCCCACGCGCCAAACATCGAAGACCTTGAATGGGATCAATGGCAACGGGTGATCAACGTCAATCTGGGCGGTGCGTTTCTGGCAACCAAACACGCGACACAGCATCTGCGTGAAACCGGCGGCGCGATTATCAATATTGCCTCCACCCGCGCCTTCCAGTCCGAAGCCAACACAGAACCCTACGCCGCGTCCAAGGGCGGCATCGTAGCCCTGACCCATGCGCTGGCGGTCAGTCTGGCGGGCGAGATTCGCGTCAACGCCATTGCGCCGGGCTGGATCGAAGTTGGCGACTGGCAGAAAAAGGCCAACAAAACCACGCCCGATCACAGCGCGGCCGATAAATCGCAACACCCGGTTGGCCGCGTCGGCAAACCCGAAGACATTGCGCAGGCCGTTACCTTCCTGCTGGATTCCGATAGATCCGGCTTCATGACCGGCGAAACCATCCGCATTGACGGTGGCATGACACACAAGATGATTTACGTCGAATAACAAAAAGGCCGGTCTGTCTTCTGACAACCGGCCTTTTTGAATTCTAACCTTGGCGAAAACCGTCAGGCACGTGCCTTGTTCTCGCTCATACCAAGTGCACCCAGCGCGGTCTTGACGATGGACTTGGCATCAAGCCCGGCTTTCTCGTACTGGATTTCCGGCTTGTCATGATCAACCAGCGCATCGGGCAGCGCCATGGTACGGATCTTAAGCCCGTTATCAAGCAATCCGTGGCCTGCCATATGCTGCAGGACCATCGCGCCAAAGCCGTTGATCGACCCTTCTTCGATGGTGATCAGGACTTCGTGGTTGCGCGCCAGATTGGCAATCAGTTCATGATCAAGCGGTTTGGCAAAGCGTGCATCGGCCACAGTCGCAGGCAAGCCACGCGCAGCAAGGTCTTCAGCGGCAACAAGCGCCTCGGCCAGACGCGTGCCATAGGACAGGATGGCAATCTTGCCACCTTCACGCAGAATTCGACCCTTGCCGATTTCAAGGACTTTTCCCTCGGTCGGCATTTCAACGCCAACACCCTCGCCACGCGGATAGCGGAACGCAGATGGTCGATCATCAATCGCCCAGGCGGTTGTGGTCATATGCACCAGTTCGGCTTCATCAGCCGCCGCCATCAGAACAAAGTTCGGCAGGCAGCCAAGATAGGCAATGTCATAGGCCCCGGCATGGGTCGCCCCATCCGCCCCGACCAGACCGGCACGGTCCATGGCGAAACGCACCGGCAGGTTCTGAATCGCGACATCATGCACGACCTGATCATAACCGCGCTGCAGGAAGGTCGAATACAGCGTGCAGAACGGCTTGTACCCCTCGCACGCCATCCCGGCGGCAAAGGTCACGGCATGCTGTTCGGCAATCCCGACGTCAAAGGCACGATCGGGGAAATGATCGGCAAAGATATTCACACCGGTGCCCGATGGCATTGCAGCGGTAATCGCGGTGACTTTCTCGTCTTTTTCCGCAAGCTTCACCAGCGTTTCGCCA
>NZ_DBGS01000123.1:0-22112 GCF_002295455.1 Thalassospira sp. UBA848
GAAGCCGGGCGATGTTTATATGCTTAATGACCCGTATAACGGTGGCACGCACCTGCCTGACATCACGCTGATCACGCCGGTCTTTGGCGATGATGGCAAGGAAGTGCTGTTCTATGTCGCATCGCGTGGTCACCATGCCGATGTCGGCGGCATCACGCCGGGCTCGATGGCGCCAAATTCGCGTGTTCTTGAAGAAGAAGGCGTTCTGATCAACAACTTCAAACTGGTTGATCAGGGCACGTTCGATGAAAAAGGTCTGACCGACCTTCTTGAAGGTGCGAAATATCCGGCCCGTAACCCTTATCAGAACATCGCCGATCTTCGGGCACAGATTGCGGCCAATGAAAAGGGTGTGCAGGAACTGCGCAAGATGGTCGAACACTTTGGCCTTGATGTGGTGCATGCCTATATGCAGCACGTTCAGGACAATGCCGAAGAAAGCGTGCGTCGTGTGATCGACGTCCTTAAGGACGGTGAATATGCCTACGAGATGGATAATGGCGCGGTTGTCCGCGTCAAGGTCACCATCGACAAGGCAAGCCGTTCGGCGACGGTTGATTTTACGGGCACCTCCGACCAGCTTGATAACAACTTCAACGCGCCATCGGCTGTTACCCGTGCGGCTGTGCTTTATGTCTTCAGAACACTTGTCGATGATGACATTCCGCTCAATGCCGGGTGCCTGAAGCCGGTCAATCTGATCGTGCCCGAAGGATCGATGCTTAATCCGCGTTATCCGGCCGCCGTTGTTGCCGGTAATGTTGAAACCAGCATGCATGTCACCGATACGCTGTATGCGGCCCTTGGTGTGCTGTCGGGTGGTCAGGGCACGATGAACAACTTCACCTGGGGCAACGATACGCACCAGTATTACGAAACCATCTGTGGCGGTACCGGTGCCGGTCCTGACTTTGATGGTACGGCAGCTGTTCATTCGCACATGACCAACTCGCGCCTGACCGATCCCGAAGTCCTTGAATGGCGCTTCCCGGTCCTGCTCGAAAGCTTTGAAATCCGCAAAGGATCAGGTGGTAAAGGCAAGCACAAGGGCGGCGATGGTGCAATCCGTCGTGTTCGCTTCCTTGAAGACATGACCGCATCCATCCTGTCCAACCACCGTCGTGTGCCGGGCCAGGCCTGTGCGGGCGGTGAACCCGGAAAGCTTGGCCGCAATGCCGTTGAGCGTGTTGATGGCACAGTGATCGAGCTTAAGGGCACAGATGGTGCGGAAATGCATGCGGGGGATGTCTTCATCATCGAAACCCCGGGTGGTGGTGGCTACGGCAAGGCCTGATAGCACCACACAACCAGATGTCCCGGGCCGGGAATGTGTTCCCCCCTTAAACACCTGATGTTTCCGGTCCCCAAAGCCGCCTTGCTTCCCTGTTGCAAGGCGGCTTTTTCTTGATGTTCTTTTGCGCATACCCACATTCAGTTGCGATTAGTCACTGAAATCAACGACATTGCCCATTGAGGCCCGTGGTCAAATCAACCATGATCAAGGGTGTTGCTGCGATCTTGGATACGAAATGCCATGCACCTGCCCGCACAGGCGGTGTTTCGGGGATCAGATTGGCCTGAACAGGACAGGAAAAGAGCGCCGTGAAATTCTTCATATTGAACCAGCGTTATTTCGTCATCGCCGGTGTCGTGGTTTTGGCATTGGCATCAGTGATCCTTGCCCTTGCGATAGATATCTGGTTCTGGCTGCCTGCCATCGTCTTCGGACTGCTGGTGGTAGTTGGGTTTCATGACCTGTATCAGAACAAGCATTCGATCCTGCGCAACTACCCCATAAGCGCGCATATCCGCTTCATCCTTGAAAGTTTCCGTCCGGAAATCCGCCAGTACCTTCTTGAAAGCGATCAGGACGAAATCCCGTTTAGCCGTCAGGCGCGCGGTCTTGTTTATCAGCGCGCAAAGGGTGTCGAAGACAAACGTCCGTTCGGTACGATCGAGGAAGTTTATAAATCGGGCTATTCGTGGATCACCCATTCCGTTGCGCCCAAGCACATTACCGATACCGATTTCCGGGTGCGTGTTGGCGGCCCGCATTGCAAGCAGCCCTATGATTGCAGCCTGTATAATATCTCTGCCATGAGCTTTGGCGCGCTTTCAGGTAATGCGATCCTTGCCCTGAACAAGGGGGCGAAAAAGGGCGGCTTTGCCCATGATACCGGCGAAGGCAGCATTTCACGCTATCACCGCGAAGGGGGCGGGGACCTGATTTATCAGGTGGCGTCGGGCTATTTCGGGGCGCGCAATGAAGACGGCAGCTTTTCCGAGGAAAAGTTTGCCATAACCGCTGCCGACCCCCAGGTCAAAATGATCGAGGTAAAGCTTAGCCAGGGCGCAAAACCGGGCCATGGCGGCATGTTGCCCGCAGCCAAAATTACCCCGGAAATTGCCGAGGCGCGCGGGATTCCGATGGGACATGATTGCATTTCACCTGCAGCCCATAGCGTGTTTTCAACCCCGATTGGCCTGATGGAGTTCATTGGCCGCCTGCGCGATCTCGCGGATGGCAAGCCCGTCGGGTTCAAGCTGTGCATCGGGCACCGGCGCGAATTCATGTCGATCATCAAGGCGATGCTTAAAACCGGCATCACGCCGGACTTTATCGTGGTCGATGGCAAGGAAGGCGGCACAGGTGCTGCCCCGGTCGAATTTGCCAACCATGTTGGCATGCCGATGCAAGAAGGCCTGACATTTGTTCATAATGCGCTGCGCGGAGCTGGTTTGCGCGATCAGATCAAAGTCGGTGCTGCTGGCAAGATCGTCTCGGCCTTTGATATTGCCCGGACCCTTGCCCTTGGCGCGGACTGGTGTAATGCCGCACGTGGCTTCATGTTTGCCTTGGGCTGTATTCAGGCACAAAGCTGTCATACCAACTGCTGCCCGGTCGGCATCGCGACACAGGATAAAATCCGCCAGCGCGCCCTTGATCCGGGCGACAAAAGCGAACGTGTTGCACGCTTCCATAAAAACACCATGCATGCGCTCGCCGAAATCACCGGTGCGGCCGGCCTGACCGACCCGCGCAATTTCATGCCCTATCACTTCATGGTGCGCCAGAAAGAAAACGAATTCGTTGATGGCAACGAAGCTTATCCCTATCTACCAGAAGGGTTCCTTCTTTCAGACACGGAAATCCCGGAACTGCATGAATGGCATTCACGTTGGGGCCGCGCATCACCGGAAACCTTTGAGCCGAAAGAGATCCCGGTGGGACCCTATAAACGGGCACAGGCGATTGCGGGGGAAAAAGCCGCGCAGTAGCAAGATTGCGAACGACGCCCCAAAAGACAGGAGCAGACAGCGCAAATGGTTGTGAAAAGGATTGTCTCAAACTTTGCGGTGGATGATATCGCAAAGGCAATTGACTTCTACGAGGGCATTTTAGGGCTTGATACCATCATGGATCATGGCTGGATCAGAACCTTTGCCGCAGCAGACCAAACCATGACCACTCAGGTCAATTTTGCCACCGAAGGTGGATCGGGTACGCCGGTTCCAGAGATGTCGATCGAGGTCGATAACCTTGATGAAGTCCTTGGCAAAATGAAGGATGCCGGGATTGCTATTGAGTATGGTCCGGCAGAAGAGCCATGGGGTGTCAGACGGTTCTACGTCCGCGACCCGTTTGGCAAACTGGTCAATATTCTTGAGCATAAATGAGCAAAGCCCGGCTTTTGAGGCTGGGCTTTGCTGTTAGCGTTGATATAGTTCTGCGCGCACCGCGAGCAATCCTTCACGGGTAATGCGGTAAGGTCCGCCGCCTTGTGAACGGATCAGTCGGCGTTTGCGCAGCTTCTTGAAGACATCAAGCGTACAGGCGGTCAGAAACCAGCCGTCGCGGGTGATGCAATCTGCTTCAAGAACATGGTTTTTGTCGTCCTTGATCACTTTGATCAGGCCGCCTTGTGCGAGTGCATGCAGCACGCGCTGTTCATTTTTTGAAATATTCATCGGTCAAAGTCCGAAAACCAGTTGGGAAAACGGTTTTCGATCGGGACGGGCACAACAGTACCGGTCACGCGCACCCGATTTAAGGTCGGGCAGGCGGTCCGATCTGCTGATCAGCGGTCTGGAAGCTGGAAAGACGCTAGGCTGTCAAACCGCGATCAGCGGCTGTGCCGGGACTCTGACATAAAATCTCCGATTAGTGTTCGGATGCAAATTTGTCCGATTGCGCGCGGTTGTCAAGCCGCGCGCTGCATTTCCAGCATCGGAACCTGTCGGTCATTGATCGGGCCGGTCACCATAAAGCCGAACTTGCGATAAAACGCCTTGGCACGTTCATTTGTCACCGGAACGGTCAGGCGTACATTGCTGCGCACACCGAGATCTGCCAATGCATCAAGGGCCGTGATCATCAATGCTTTGCCGGTCCCGTTA
The DNA here is from genome assembly GCF_002295455.1 of Thalassospira sp. UBA848. NCBI lineage: Bacteria > Pseudomonadati > Pseudomonadota > Alphaproteobacteria > Rhodospirillales > Thalassospiraceae > Thalassospira > Thalassospira sp. UBA848. The sequence continues at coordinate 4,399 of NZ_DBGS01000123.1, forward strand.
CCCTGGACCGAGGGATCGACCACGATCCAGCGGATTTCCGGCGTATCATGAATGGCAACAACATAACCCAGAAGAACATCGTCACGTGTTGCGACATAGACGGATTGATTTTCGGAATCGATCCCGGTGACAAATGCTTCGATGGCATTGTTGGTCAGGCAATGGTCAAGTGAAATGGGCGTTTCGTCGGTGTCATCAACAACACAGCAGGCTTCATTTGCGCGCTCTGATATCGCACAAACCTCTGGCAGGTCGTTGATAGTGCCTTTGCGTATCTGCATATCATGCTCTAAGTCATTGTTCTTAGGGGCGGACCCTTTGCGAGGAGTTTCGCCCAAAAAGAATACCGGGAGGTTAATGCTTCGCAGTTGCCAATGGTCGGCGTGGCATTTCGGTGATGACTTGCAGGGGGCTTGTGGTGAAGGGCCGGGCGTTACTTGCGTCGACTTTTCTTGTCGCGATACATTTCCATATCGGCAACCGCCATCATGTCTTCCAGGCTTTTATCCAGCGGATGGAAAAATACCGACGCACCTGAGCTGATTTGCGGTGTTTCGCGGATGGGGGATTTTGAGTTCGGCACGGTCAGCTTCACCTGATCAAGTGCGTTGCGTACCCGGGTGACGATGGTGGTCAAGTCACCGCGGTTGCGCACATAACCAAGAACGGCAAATTCGTCGCCGCCGATGCGTCCGCAAATATCGACTTCGCGGATACTTTCGGTGATGGCGTTGCCAACCGCGCGCAGGGCTGCATCCCCGGCAGCATGGCCATAGTCATCATTCCAGTGCTTCATATTATCAAGGTCGATAAAGATGATCCCGATGTGATGGTGATAACGTTTGGCAATGCGGATTTTCTGATGGGCGAGCAATTCAAACCCTGCACGATTGTTCATACCTGTCAGCGGGTCACTCATCGACAGATTGCGCATGATTTCATATTGCTCGTACAGGCGCAGGTCAGCTTCGATCAAATCGCGAAAGACTTCCATCAACTCCTGAAGCGTGTCGTCATATCCGGTCGGCTTTCGATCAAAGACACACAGGGTTCCAAACACAGTCCCGTTGGGCCACAACAACGGGATGCCGAGATAGGAAACATATCCTTCCTCGGTCAGTTCGGGGTTGTCGGCCCATTCCGGCTTGTCGCGGGCATCGCGTTCATAAAGAGCCAGCTTTGTTTCCACCACCCGGCGGCAATAGACATTGGAATCCAGTGGTTCGGGTTTTCCCGAAATGTGCGGATGGGGATTGTCAGGGTTCTGACTGGTTAGCGCGGCGCGATAGCCGTATTTTTCATTGTATTCAACAACGTAACCTGCCGTCGCACCCAATAGCTTGGTCATCAGGTCGACAACACGTTGCCATTTATCAAGCGACGCCGTCATGGCCTCGTCCTGAGTGATCCAGTCGACTTTCCTTAGCAAGACCATTGCATGCGCCTTTGCCCCTTTGCTGATCAAAGTACCCAATCAGCGTTATCTACATCATAGCACAGTACTATAAGGAAGTATAAGAAACCTCTTAACAAAATGCTTTCCCATCAACATCTTGAGGCCGATTTTTCAAACAAGCCCATAAAACGGTGAAACCGTGTGTTTGCAGCGTGTGGATCGCGCCCGTTTGTCGTGTTTTTGCCCCTTTTCCTTGCGATTGGAACCGACAAGTTCCAAACTTGTCCGATAGATCCGATCAATTCAGATAAACAGGAGACGCCCGGATGGCAGACGTGATCGATTATACGATCCATGGCGAAGAAATGCAGTTGGTTGAAATCGAACTCGATCCGGGCGAAGGCGTGCGGGCCGAGGCCGGGGCCATGATGTATATGGGCGACGGTATTGCCATGCAGACCGGCACGGGCGGTGGCCTGTTTTCCGGGTTCAAGCGCATGCTGACCGGCGAGGGCTTCTTTATCACAAGCTTTGTCCATGAAGGATCGGGCAAGGGGCATGTTGCCTTTGCTGCGCCGTACCCCGGCAAGGTCGTGCCGCTTAATCTGGCCGAGCACGGCGGCGAGATTGTCTGTCAGAAGGATGCGTTTCTGTGTGCGGCATCGGGCATTGATATCGACATCGCCTTTTCCAAGAAGCTTGGTGCCGGTTTGTTTGGCGGCGAAGGCTTTATCCTTCAACGTCTGAGCGGTGATGGCATGGCCTTCATGCATGCCGGGGGCACGATCATTCGCAAGGATCTGCAGGCGGGTGAGACTCTTCGGGTTGATACCGGTGCGTTGGTGGCCATGACGCCGTCGATTGACTATTCCATCAAGTTTGTTGGTGGCTTTACCAATGCCCTGTTTGGGGGCGAGGGCCTGTTTGTCACAACCCTTGAAGGGCCGGGCACTGTCTGGCTGCAAAGTCTGCCATTCTCGCGCCTGGCAGACCGTATTGCCGCTGCCTTGCCGCAGGATCGTAACAAGGGCTAAGCCCGACAAGTGATCCGGATGTTGGTCACAGCAAAAAAGCACTGGGGATATCGTCCTTTGATATCGGCACGGTATCCCCGGACCCCTCACAGGGAAATGGTGTGATAATTTTTTGCTGTTTTCCGGCAAAAGGTAATACCAATTTCAGGCATCAGGGCGTAGGGTGTCTGCCAAATTTCTGTCCGCCGTTGCCTTCCCCACAGTCAAAGGGCATCCCGGACAAATGCCATCAGGACCACAAAGGCCGAAAGAGTAAAATCATGTCAGATCGTCAGTATGAACGTATCGAAACCCCGGAAAGTCTGATCAGCGCTTTGCGCGAATTGCTTGGTGATCGTCTTTCCACTGCCGCGTCCGTGCTTGAACAGCATGGCAAGGATGAAAGCTGGCATGAGGCATCACCACCCGATGCGGTGGTATTTGCAAACTCGACCGAGGAAGTGGCCGAAGTCGTAAAGCTGTGTGCTGCGCACGATGTTCCGATCGTGCCGTTTGGCACCGGCTCGTCGCTTGAAGGCCATGTTGCCGCGCTTCGCGGCGGGATCTGCATCGACGTATCGCAGATGAACCAGATCCTTGAAGTGAATAACGAGGATCTTGATTGCCGTGTTCAGGCCGGTGTGACCCGTGAACAGCTCAATGATTATCTGCGCGATACAGGATTGTTCTTCCCGATTGATCCGGGGGCCAATGCCTCTATCGGGGGGATGACCGCGACACGTGCCTCGGGCACCAATGCGGTGCGTTATGGCACCATGCGTGAAAACGTTTTGAGTCTGACGGTTGTGACCCCGGATGGCAAAATCATCAAAACGGCCAACCGTGCGCGTAAATCCTCGGCGGGCTATGACCTGACCCGTCTGTTTGTCGGTTCCGAAGGAACGCTGGGTGTCATCACCGAAATCGGCCTGAAGCTTTATGGTATTCCCGAAGCGATGTCTGCTGCCGTCTGTGCCTTCCCAACGGTCGAGGACGCCGTTAATACCGTCATCCTGACCATTCAGGCCGGTATTCCGGTAGCCCGTATTGAATTCCTTGATCCTTTGCAGGTCCGCGCGGTCAACAACTATTCCAAGCTGGACCACAAGGAAGCACCGACCCTGTTCTTTGAATTCCATGGCACAGAAGCCGGGGTGAAGGAACAGGCAGAATTCGTGCAATCGGTCGCCGAGGAATTTGGTGCCGAGGAATTCCAGTGGGCCACCCGTCAGGAAGACCGAAACAAGCTTTGGGCGGCACGTCACAAGGCCTATTACGCGTCGCTTCAGCTTGAACCGGGCAAGGCCGGCATGCCGACCGATGTCTGTGTGCCGATTTCAAAGCTGGCCGAGGCAATTTCAGAAACCCGCGCGGATTGCGATGCCAGTCCGCTGACCTGCACGATCATCGGTCATGTTGGTGATGGCAACTTCCATACCCTGATCCTGCTTGATCCCGAAGATCCGGCCCAGATGGAAGAAGCCAACCGCCTGCACAAGCGCATGGTAGAACGTGCACTTAAACTTGGCGGCACCTGTACCGGCGAACATGGCATTGGCTATGGCAAGCTTGATTTCATGGTGACCGAGCATGGCGAAGACACCATCGCGGTCATGCGTGCGATCAAGGCAGCGATTGATCCCAAAGGTCTGATGAATCCGGGCAAGCTGATTCCGGGTCTTTGATATCATCAGACAAATAGGCATATCTCATTGAAAACGGGGCCATTTGGCCCCGTTTTTTGTTCTCGCCTCAGAAGCGGAAGGAAAGCGATAGGGAGCCGAACTGGTCCGCTCCGCTTTGGGCGGTGAATTCCGGTGTGCGGTAAACATGGGTATAGGTCAAGCGTGCCTGTCCAATGATGACCGCCAGACCGACCTGCAGATCGCCAACCCATGGTTCCTTGTCCACCGATGCACTGTCGGCAAAGGTGTTGCCATCAAGGGTGATGTCACGCGCGACATAGCGTCCCGCAAACCCGGCAAACACATAACCGCTCAGCGGGAAGCCATCGGTGTCTGGAACAAAGAAATCCGATCCCGGCAGGCTGGGGCGGATGCGCGGCGGGCCGTAATCAGCCGGCAGGTCAAAGCCCATACGAAACATCGTGCCAAGCTCTGCATTGGTAAAGGCATTGCCCAGCGTCACGGCCCCATGCGGGGTGGCGTCGAACTCAACACCCAACAGATCAGCCTCAAACCAGCCACGATACTTCCGTTCATAGGTCACACCAATGATCGGTTCGTTCTTGATTTGGTTGTCCCAGCCTTCGGGATGGGGGCTATCGATCAACTTGTGGACAAACGATTGCGTTTCATCGGCAAGCGATGCCGGACCAACCACGCCAAGGGTCAGTTCCAGCGTATCAATCCGCGAATAGTTGCTGTCCGATCCAGTTTTCTGCTGGCCGGTGTCGGATAACAGTCCCGCCGTGCCATACAGCATCCCGGCCCATGGGCGGTCATTGGGCTGGTTTTCCGCAACCGTGATGTCGTCGGGCGTGTACATGGTCTGGCCCAGCGAATAGCTGGTGCGAATGCGCCCCTCTGATGCGAAGAACGGGATTTGCTTTGCAACATTCAGAAAACTCGCCGGGGCGTCGTCTTCGGGCGAGATAAAGGCAAGGCGGACACCATTCGTGTAATGCTGATCGCTGTTGGTGGGCGTGAACAGATCATTTTCAACCGACAGGGATACGCCCCACTTGTCATCCGGGGCACGGGTTGATTGCGGGCCATCCGCGGTATCGGTCTGTGCAAGTGCACCCTGCATCCCCATCAGCAAGACAAAAAGCGGGGCGGAAATGGTGATGAAATGACGAAGCGCACTGGCCTGATACATGATCGAAATTACTCGTAAAAGCAGTTGGTTGCGATACACCGATCTGGTGCCGTCTGATCTTGGACAATTTATGGCAAGCATGCCAGCGAAGTTTGGGCGCTGTGAACGATGTCTCACCCGTCGTGACACAGGTTGATTACCACAAATCTTAAACCGCCAGATACGGCGTTTGTTCCGTCGCCAGCGATAAGAAAGTTGAACCGGGTCCCCAACAGAAAACGCCGCCCTTGTTCAGGCGGCGTTTACGCATTGATCTTTTATCGGTTTGTTTCAGGGGACCTGTCGGCGCAGTCGGGCGACTTCGGCCTTACTTTCATCAATGATTCCGCGATATGCATGCCAGCTTGAGAAGCCCAGAAGCGGCATGGTGATGGCAAGTCCAAACAAGAAGACGACCATGCCACAGGCTGACAGAATGGCGATAACAGCGCCCCAGCCGATCAGAACTTTCCAGTTTTTGCGAAACGCCGAAACGCTGATGATGACGGCGGTAATCACGTCAACGTCGCGATCAACCAGAAGCGGGATCGATACCACCGATACCGCAAAGGCAATCACGGCCAAAACACCGCCCAGCAGGCCACCGGTAATCAGGAAGGTGATCGCATCGCGCGAGAAGAAGGTTTGCCACACCAGAACATCAAGAGATGGCATGGTCCCGTTGTAAAACAGTGCAAAAAGCAGCATTGCAATGCGCGTCCAGGCCAAGAAGAACAGCATCAAGAGTATGCCGATGGCCCCGATCTGCCCCGGATTGCGGCGGAAACCGTTCAGGCTGTGCCACAGGGTGACGTTTTCGCCCATCTCAAGGCGGCGGCTTGTTTCATAAAGCCCAACGGCCACCAGCGGTGCAAGCAGCATGAAACCGGCCGCAAGGGGCAGCGTCAGGTAAGGCTCTCCTGACCGGAAAATGCTGAGCACGATCAGCCAGCCGGCAATGGTGCAAAGCGCGCCATACGTCAGACCGATGGCGGGCGTTCGTTTGAAATCGCGCCACCCGGCTTGCAACCAGGCGCCCGATTGATCTGTGGTAATGGTACGTATGACGATTCCGCGCTGACCGGGATCGACCGCTTCTTTCGGCGTTTCGATTGTTGTTTCGGTCATTTTAATCCTCCCTGTCGCGATTGCGTACAACGATCATTCGATTTGAATGAAAGTCAGGATCGAGTTTCTTTTTGTTTTTTAAAATGTATCATTTTGAAAGCCGATTTCCACATCCAATTGATTTTAAACTATGTATTTCGCCATCTGGTAAATTCGGAAATCTTGTTAAGGGTTTACTTTCCGTGGATTACGGTTTTGTTTGTAATGCTTCAAAACAATGCAAATTCAAGATGATGCTTGATCCTCGGGCTGTGTTGGCACACATGAAGATGGTGCGAATGGAACACGGGGCGTGATCCCGGCGTTACTGAATGATCAAACGTGCCCGAAATAAGCTATAATCTTTGGCCATTTTCTGTTGCGAGAGCGATCACGAGCCTTATGCTTTCGGACATAAAATCAAACCTTTGAGGGTCGCGGCCACATTCGGCGGACGACCTCGCGATCTAGCGGAGCCCGACTGTTGAAAAAAATCCTTGCCGCAATTGGTGCACTTCTCGTGGTTCTTGTTGCCGCGTTGCTGATCATTCCGTCCCTGATTGACTGGAATGGCTACAAGGCACAAATCAGTCAAGCCGTTCGCGATGCCACAGGCCGCGAGCTTGATCTGGCGGGCGATCTGTCGATGTCACTGATCCCATCCCCGTCGCTGACCGCGGCTGACGTCAGCCTTGGGAATGTGGCAGGCGCGCAGGATGCCGACATGGTATCGATTGGCGAGGTTCGGGTATCCGTCGCCCTGATGCCGCTTCTGACCGGCAATGTGCAGGTTACAGAAGTCAGCCTGATCAATCCGGTAATTGCCATCGAGACCTTTGAAGATGGTTCAAACAATCTGGTGTTTGATCCTGATCAGGCCGCGCGCTCTGGCCCGGATGCGGGCCTTATCACCACCCCGGGTGAGACAGATGGTGGCGCCGGATCCGCCGATGGGGGCGAGGCAACAGCAGAGTCGGCTGACGGTTCTGATGGCGGTTTTGCCAATACCATTCAGGTTGATCGGCTTGAGATTGAAAACGCGACCATTATCTATCGCGCCCCGGGTTCCGAAGAACGGATCGAAGGTCTTACCCTTGGCATATCAGCAGACAGTCTGAATGGGCCGATTGAGGGGGAAGGGTATGTCTTCTATCGTGGTATCCCGCTGACATTTGCATTGAATGTCGGACAGATCAGCCAAACAACGCCGTTCCCGGTCAGTGTCAAACTTGGCATTGATGAGGTTGATGGTGGCGTTACCGTTGCCGGACGTGTCGATCTTTCGACTGATACACCGGGTTTCGATGGTGAAATTGATGGTGATTTCGAAGACTTGCGCGAAGCCGCCCTTCGGATTGCCGGTGACAATGCCGATATCCCCGACATCGCAGCCAAGCCGTTTGATCTGGGCGGGCACATTACGGCCAATGCCAAATCCGTCACCCTGAATGATCTGTCGATCCGCTTTGGTGAAACCCGTGGGTCGGGCGCAATTGCCATAGATCAGGAACCAAGCCTGAGTGCAGATGTTGCGCTGCGCTTTAACCAGCTTGATCTTGACAGCATTCTGGTGCTGGCCGAAGTCGGTGATGCAGGCGCGTCACCCGCAGCGGGCAACGGTGAAGCAACCTCCAATGCATCTGGCGATGCAGCAGGTGGCGCACAATCGATCCCGTCGCAAAGCTCGGTCAAGAAATCTGGTGCGGCCAATGCGCCGGCTATTCCTTCGGATCTTACGGCTTCAATCGACTTTGAAGTTGAAACCCTGATCTATAACCAGACGCCGGTTCACAATGCGCGGATCAATGCGGCAATTGCCAACAGCAAGATCACGCTGAACGAAGTTTCCGCCGGTCTGCCGGGCGGAACCGATGTGGCTGTGTTTGGCAGCATTTCCGGTGAAACGCCAAAGCCAAGCGCGGCACTTAGCTACGAGGTCGCTTCGGAAAACATCCGTGCAGTTATTCGGTGGTTGGGCGTTGATGTCGATGGCATTCGTGCTGATCGCCTACGTCGCTTCTCGTTAACCGGTGGTATCGAAGGCACGTCCGAACAGCTTAACATTTCCAATCTTGATCTGCGGGTGGATGACACGGCCATTCGTGGTGCCGTTGTTGCCAATCTGAACGAATCAGGGCTGCCGGCTTTGGGGATTGGGCTGAAACTGGACCGGATAAACCTTGATCAATATATCGCAGCCGCGCCTGCTGCTGATGTTTCGGTTTCGTCGACTTCTGATGCCGGTGATAGCGCATCTTCCGGCGATGCCGAACCGGGTGCAAACAGCGGTGCTGCTTCTGCCCCGCAGCAGGATATGGTCAAGATTATCAGGGATGCGCTGGCGCCGCTTGAAGGTTTGGCTGCCAATTATCGTCTTGCAGCGGACGAGGTCATTTCCTCAGGTGTTGCGTTACGTGGCATTGCGATTGACGGCAGCATCAGTGGTCCGGACATCACACTGAATAATTTCGCGATTGCGGATGCCGCGGGTCTTTCGGCCAGCGCAAAGGGTGTGTTCAACGGCGGCGCTGCTGTTCCGGCATTTGATGATCTGTCTGTGCGCGTAACAGCCAAGACGCTAGAGCCATTGGCAAAGCTTACCGGCATCACGTTGCCTGCACCGGCCAGCAGCTATAAGAGTGTTCAGGCAAATCTTGGCCTGAACGGTCCGGTCACCGGCCCGATGATAGACCTTGATGTTTCTAACCCGCTTATGCAGGTGGCGCTTGAAGGTGTCGTATCAGATCTGTTGGGCAGTACACCCGGGGTCAATGGCAGGCTTGCGTTGCAGGCATCCAGCCTGAACCGCGCTTTGGAACTGTTAGCGCCGGCCTACACGCCGTCTGGTAACCTTGGCCGTTTGGCCGTTTCCGGCGACGTTAAGGGTAATGCCCAAAATGTTGCACTGGACGGCTTGAAGCTGATCGTCGGGTCCTTTGAAACAGGTGGGACGGTTCAGTTCGACGCATCGCAGGCGCAGCCAAAAGTTTCTGTCACCCTTTCCGGTGGCAAGCTTGTGGTGGACCCGTTCCTGCCTGCGGCAGAGCGGGCAAGCCTGATGCCTGGTATCGGCAGTGGCCCGCGCAAGGCGGCATTTAACTTGCCGCAATCCATGATGATCTCGCGTGTTGATGCCCGCGACGGCACGCCGTGGGATGACAATGTGATTGATGTATCGGCCTTGCGGTCGATTGACGCGGATATCGCCATTGCTCTGGACCAGCTTGATTTTGATACCTATAGCCTGATCAATCCTGATCTCACGGCCAACCTGGTCAATGGTCTTTTGACCATTCCATCCTTCACCGGGCTTCTGGGGCAGGGGGACCTTGCGATAAACGGGACATTTGATGCGCGCAACACCGATGTCCCGCAATTGGCACTTGCCGGCAAACTTGACGGGGCACGGATTGAAAGCCTGACCCCGATCCGTGTTGCCAGTGACACCATTCTTGGTGGTGCAGGCCTGACATTTGATGTCAACGCACAGGGCAATACGTCGCGTCGTCTGGTATCCGCACTCAATGGGACGGCCAATCTGGTTCTGAACAATGTGCGCTTTAGCAACGCGGACAAGCGTTCGCCGGATCCGCGACTGAATATCGAAGCATTGTTGCGTCAGGGGCCGCAGGCCATGGTCGTCGAAGGTGTAGGTAACAACGACATCATGCAGTCGCTGGAAGCCGACATGACGATCACAAATGGTATCGCCAAAACCACCCGTGTTGCCGCAGTTTCAAGGGTTGGGACGGCGGACGCGGATGCAACGCTTGATCTGCCACGTTGGGTGATGGATACGCAGGCCGATTTCGACTTTTCCGAAAAGATCGAAGAACTGCCGCCATTCAGTGTCTATGCCAAAGGCAAGATTGACGATCCGGTCATTACAGGTCGTATGGACAAGGTTGCCGTCAAGGTTCTTGATAACATTCTCGACAAGGCGCTTGGCGGGGATGGATCAAGCGGTGGTTCGACCGGCTCTGATGGCGGTTCTGCCGAGGATGCGGCAAAGGGACTGCTAAAAGGTCTGCTGAACCAGTTTGGACGTTAAGGATCTAACGCGTAAATTGAGTACGAAACGGCCCTGCTTTGCGGGGCCGTTTTTGTTTGTGTTCAGCCGTTTGAGTGATGAGTGTCACAAATAAGCAAAAAAACCTTAACAAAGAGGCTCGGCTTCGACATGATCCGCCCGTCGATTCCCTTTGATGGTAACGGTTGATTATGTCGGTAAAGAAAACTGCTCTGGATAAGGATCTCAAGTGGCAAAAGCGCATGGATGCGGGGCTGGGTGAAACAGCATCGATCAGCGCCAAGCTTGGTCTTGCACTTGTTTTCCTCCTTGCCTGTAGTGCGTTTGTCGCCTTCCACATGGGCGGACTGCCGCAAAGTGGCTTTCTGATCGCTGCCGCCGTTATTGGTGGCTATATGGCGCTCAACATTGGCGCCAACGACGTTGCCAACAATGTTGGTCCGGCGGTCGGGTCCAAGGCGCTGACCATGGTTGGTGCCTTGTTGATTGCCGCCATTTGCGAAGCAGCCGGTGCGATTATCGCCGGCGGCGATGTTGTTGGCACCATCAAAAAGGGCATCATCGACCCGACGGCGATGCCTGACGCGCAGACATTTGTTTGGGCGATGATGGCTGCACTTCTTGCCGCTGCTCTTTGGCTGAACCTTGCGACATGGCTTGGCGCGCCGGTTTCCACCACCCATTCGATCGTCGGTGGTGTTATGGGGGCTGGCATGGCTGCGGTTGGCATTGGTGCGGTCAATTGGCCGACCATGGGCACCATCGCCGCAAGCTGGGTGATTTCACCGGTTCTGGGTGGTTTGATTGCCGCTGGTTTCCTGGCCTTCATCAAATTCCGGGTCCTTTATCAGGATGACCGCGTAACGGCTGCCCGCAAATGGGTGCCGGTTCTGGTGGCCGTGATGGTCTCGGTCTTCTCGGTCTATCTGATGATGAAGGGGGTCAAGAAACTCTGGAAAGCCGATATTTCCGTCGTGATCGCGATTGGTATTGCCGCCTTCTTCCTGACCCTTATTCCGATGCGCAAGGCTGTCATTCGGGCATCGGCCAATATGGAAGGCCGTCGCAAGGAAATCGCATCGCTGTTTCGGGTTCCGCTGGTTGTGTCTGCTGCCCTGTTGTCCTTTGCCCATGGTTCGAACGATGTGGCCAACGCCATTGGTCCGCTTGCTGCCATCGTCTCAGGCATCGATAGCGGCCAGATCGTCACGTCAGCTCCAATTCCGATTTGGGTGATGGTGATCGGTGCGCTTGGTATTTCAGCCGGTCTGATCCTGTTTGGACCAAAACTGATCAAGACGGTTGGCTCGAAGATCACCAAGCTGGATCCGATCCGCGCCTATACCGTGGCGCTGTCGGCGGCAATTACCGTGATCATCGCTTCTGCCCTGGGGCTGCCGGTCAGCTCGACGCATATTGCGGTCGGTGCGGTGTTCGGTGTTGGCTTCCTGCGTGAAAGTCTTTCACACCGTCGTCGCAAGATTGCACCGCCGATGCTGGTCGATCGTGCCGAAAACGAAGAGACCGATGAACATATCGAGGCGCTTCGTCAGATCGATCCGCGCGAGGCAGAAAAGGCCGAAAAGAAAATCCGCAAGCGCCTTCTGGTGCGTCGTCGCTATGCGGTGACGATCGCAACCGCCTGGGTGGTGACGGTGCCGGCCGGTGCCTTCCTTGGGGCACTGCTGTTCTTCACCATTCGCGGCATCATGCTGTAATTGCATACGAATATAGTTTCGCGGCGCGGCGCCCCATTTTCCCCGGGGCGACTTGCAGCGATCTGCAGCGGCGATCAGGTTTTCCTGATCGCCGTTTTTCCTTGACCGGCCTTTGGTCTACGCGTAAACAGCCGCACCAAAGTTACACAGAATCCGTTCGTGATCGTCGCCCAGTTCGGTGGGCCGCGAGATTTGTTATGCGTGGGTTCACTTGCTTAGAAGGGCTAAAACATGAAAGCGATCATTTTCGGTGTTCTCGCCATGGCGGTGACCGTCGTCGCATCGAACATTCTGGTCGAATACCCGCTTCCGGGCGTTTTGGCCGACTGGCTGACCTATGGTGCATTTACCTATCCGGTTGCTTTTCTGGTAACCGACCTGACAAACCGTGCGCGTGGGGCTGCGGCGGCGCGTGTTGTGGTGCTGGCCGGTTTTGCTTTGGCGGTTGTTCTGTCATTGATCTTTGCCGATACGCGCATTGCCATCGCATCGGGTTCGGCATTCCTGATTGCCCAGATGCTGGATGTCACCGTGTTTGACAAACTGCGCAGTGCAAGCTGGTGGAAAGCCCCGCTGATTTCGTCGGGCATCGGCTCGGCGGTTGATACCGCTCTGTTCTTCTCGATTGCGTTTGCCGGTACCGGTCTTCCATGGGATACGTGGGCGATGGGCGACTTTGCCGCCAAGGTGATCATGGCGCTGACGTGTCTGGCACCGTTCCGCCTTCTGATGACCGTGGTTACCCCGCGCGCCGATGCGCAACCAGTCCGGGGCTAAGACCGGCCTGATGCATGGCCGGGGCGGATCAGATATGCCGACCGTGGCCTTGTGATTTATTGCGAAGGGGCGCATAAGACGCCCCTTCATTTGTGTTTCAATTGACACGGAATTGCCCTGATCCATGAAAGTCGATCTGTTCGATTTTGAATTGCCGCGCGACCGCATTGCCGAACACCCGGCAAATCCGCGCGATGCTGCTCGCATGCTTGATTTGTCCGGTGATGGGACACAGGACCGCATCGTTCGGGAGCTGCCTGATGTGCTGCGTCCAGGTGATTTGCTGATTTCCAATGATACCCGTGTGATCCCCGCCCGCCTTTTTGGTAAACGCGGTGAAGCCAAGGTTGAAGTCACCCTGCACAAACAGGAAGGCCTTGGCACCTGGGTGGCATTTGCCAAACCGGCCAAGAAGCTGCGCATCGGGGAAACCTTCAAGGTTAATGATGAATTCGAAGCCGAAGTTCTTGCCAAGAAGGATGGCGGCGAAGTGACCCTGCGTTTCAACAAATCCGGCGCGGACCTGATTGCGGCCCTTGAAGAATTCGGTGTCATGCCGCTGCCGCCTTATATCCGGCGTGATGCCGGTGGCGATGATCAGGACAAATCTGATTATCAGACCATCTTTGCCCAAAAGGACGGTGCTGTGGCGGCCCCGACGGCGGGTTTGCATTTCACCCCGGATCTTCTGGCCAATCTTGATGAACGCGGGATCAATCGCCGGACGATTACCCTGCATGTCGGGGCAGGCACATTTCTGCCGGTCAAGGTCGATGATACCGATGATCACAAGATGCATGCCGAATGGGGATCGATCAGCAAGGAAATCGCCGATCTGATCAATGAAACCCGTGCTAATGGCGGGCGTGTGGTTGCGGTCGGAACCACGTCACTGCGTCTGCTTGAAAGTGCTGCACGCGAGGACGGGGTGGTTGAACCGTTCGAGGCAGAGACCGACATCTTTATCACGCCGGGCTATAAATTCCGCGCAGTGGATATGCTTCTGACCAACTTCCATCTGCCGCGTTCGACGCTGTTTATGCTGGTGTCGGCCTTTGCCGGGTTCGACCGGATGAAGGCGGCCTATCAGCACGCCATCGACAACGAATACCGTTTTTATTCCTATGGCGATTGCAGCCTGCTTGAATGCGCCAACAAAATTGATGCACGGACATAAGAACCGATGACCGAATTTCGCTATGAATTGCTTGCCCAGGATGGCAAGGCCCGGTTGGGGCGCATTCACACGGCCCACGGCGTCATTGATACGCCAACTTTCATGCCGGTGGGAACAGCCGCCACGGTTAAGGGCATGCTGCCCGAAAACGTGGCTGATACCGGCGCGCAGATCCTGTTGGGCAATACGTACCATCTGATGCTGCGTCCGGGGGCCGAACGCATTGCGCGTCTGGGTGGCCTGCACAAATTCATGAACTGGGACAAGCCGATCCTGACCGACAGTGGCGGGTATCAGGTCATGTCGCTGGCGAAACTGCGCAAGATCACCGAAGAAGGTGTAACCTTCAAAAGCCATATCGATGGCCGCAAGTTCAACCTGACACCCGAACGTTCGATGGAAATCCAGCATCTGCTGGGGTCGACCATCACCATGGCGTTTGATGAATGCACTCCGTTCCCGGCCACCGAACAGCAGGCGCGCGAAAGCATGCAAATGTCGATGCGCTGGGCGAAACGGTCCAGGGATGCGTTTGTTAACCGCGAAGGTTATGCGCTTTACGGCATTCAGCAGGGCAGTGTTTTTGAAAACCTGCGGCGTGAGAGCTCCGAAAAGTTGGCTGAGCTGGATCTTCCCGGCCATTCGGTGGGCGGGCTTGCGGTTGGCGAAGGCCAGCAGATCATGTTTGATACGCTTGATTTCTGCGTTGATATGCTGCCCTCCAACAAGCCGCGCTATTTGATGGGCGTTGGCAAACCGTCCGACCTTGTCGGGGCGGTGATGCGCGGGATTGATCAGTTTGATTGCGTTCTGCCGACCCGATCCGGTCGCAACGCACAGGCCTTTACCCATCGCGGGACGTTGAACCTTAAGAACGGGCGTCATCGCGATGATGACCGTCCGCTGGATGATCAATGTGGTTGCCCGGCTTGCACGAAATATTCGCGCGCCTATTTGCATCACCTGATCAAGGCTGGGGAAATCCTCGGCGCGGTTCTGCTGACCTGGCACAATCTTGCCTATTATCAGGACTTGATGCGTGGCATGCGCGAAGCCATTTCCGAAGGACGTATGGACGCCTTCGCGCGCGATTTTCATGCCGGACAGGAAGGCGGGGATATCGATCCCGTGCCGATTATCGAGGACTAAGCCATGGCCGATCAAACGATCTACGACAACCTGACCATGCTGGGCGGCGATACCCAACAGCCGGCATCCCCGGATGAGGCCGTTCTTGAGCGCGTTTCGAACCCGCAGGCCGGAACTGATTACTGTGTGCGGTTTGTCGCACCGGAATTCACATCCCTTTGCCCGATCACCGGCCAGCCGGACTTTGCCCATCTGGTAATTGATTATGTACCTGGTGACTGGCTGGTTGAAAGCAAGTCGCTTAAGCTTTTCCTGACTTCGTTCCGTAACCATGGGTCTTTCCATGAAGACTGCACGATCAAGGTCGGCAAGCGGATTGTCGAAACCCTTGATCCGAAATGGCTGCGCATCGGCGGGTATTGGTATCCGCGCGGCGGCATTCCGATTGATGTGTTCTATCAGACCGGCCCGGCACCAGAAGGTGTCTGGATCCCCGAGCAGGGCGTGGCCCCGTATCGCGGCCGCGGCTAGAACCTGCGTTTATGAGTTTGTTAAAAAGGCCGCAGCATCATGTTGCGGCCTTTTGCGTTATGATCGTAAGGCGATATAACGCGCCAAAGAATAAACAGGCCGAATGACTGAACTGATGCCATGACCACCAAGACGCGCCAAAATATCACGTTTGACATGCTTCAGGCCAAAGCCCGTGAAATCGGCTTTGATGTCTGTGGTGTGGCGCGTCCAAAGGTTGATGCGCGCAATCAGCAACGTCTGGATGAATTTGTCGCTGGCGGTGAATACGGCTCCATGGCGTGGATGAATGATCCCGAACGCCTGCCGCGTCGGCGCGATCCGGAAATGCTATGGCCCGATGTCAAATCTGTGATTGTGCTTGGTAGCAATTATGGCCCGGCGGAAAATCCGATGGCACTGCTGGATCATCCGGATCGGGCGATGATTTCGGTTTATGCCAAGAACAAGGATTACCACGATCTGATCAAAAAGCGCCTGAAGCAATTGGCGCGCTGGGTTGTTGAGCAGTCCGGCGGGACGGAACAGGTCAAGGTTTTCGTTGATACCGCCCCGGTGCTGGAAAAGCCCTTGGGACAGGCATCGGGAATTGGTTGGCAAGGAAAGCACACCAATCTTGTGTCGCGGGAATTTGGCAGTTGGCTGTTTTTGGGCGAGATTTTTACGACCCTTGATCTGCCGGAAGCCGAACCGGAAATCGATCATTGCGGATCCTGTTCAAAATGCCTGTCGGCCTGTCCAACCGATGCCTTTCCAGAACCCTATAAGCTTGATGCGCGCAAGTGCATTTCGTATCTGACGATTGAACATGACGGGCCGATCCCGTTGGAGTTCCGTAAACCCATGGGCAATCGCATCTATGGCTGTGATGATTGTCTGGCCGTGTGCCCGTGGAACAAGTTTGCCACCCGGACAGCCGAGATGGCCTTTATCCCGCGTGTCGAATTGACGGCACCAAGGTTGGCGGATTTTCTTGATCTGGATGACGCAGGTTTTCGGGCTTTCTTTGCCGGATCTCCGATCAAGAGGATTGGTCGGGCGAAATTCCTGCGCAATGTTCTGGTTGCCGCGGGTAATAGCGGGGCACCGCGCCTGATCCCGCGCATTGAAAATCTGCTGTCAGATGAAAGTGCCCTGATCCGTGCCAGTGCGGTCTGGGCCCTGTCGCAACTGATGAGCGCTGCTGAATTTGCCAGCCTCAAGGACATTCACGCGAAAATCGAGAGTGATCCGGTGGTTCTGGCGGAATGGGATCAGGCCAGTCACGCCGCCTGATCACAATTGCATATCGAACTTCACGAAATTGAAGTGATAACGAAGCCCGCCCTTGGCATCGGCAAATGCAATGCCGTAGCCCGGTCCAAGCGGATTGGGATCCTGAAGCTCTTCTTCTTTCTCATGACGGAAATCAAGCGGTTCGCCCGACTGGGTGCTGTTGCCCAAAACGAACGGCACGCCAAGCCATGTGCCCGTTGCCGGGCGATGCAGATGGCCAAAGAACAGATGTTTGATTTGCGGGTTACTTGATACGATTTCACCAAGTGCGTCTTCGGCATCCAGGCGGATGGTATCCATAAACGGCAAGCCCATTGCCATTGGCGGATGATGCATGAACAGGAAGGTCGGCGTATCCCGATGTGCCGTCAATTCATCGCGCAGCCAGTCAAGGCGTTGCGCACAAAGCGTGCCGTGATGGTGGCCGGGAACGATGCTATCCATCATGACAAAACGCACCCCATTGAAGGTTTGCCCGAAATTGACAAAGCCGTGGGTGTCGGTTTCGGTTGTGGGGAAGGCATCACAAAATGCTTCGCGGATGTCGTGATTGCCCGGAATAATCAGATAGGGAATGGCAAGATCAGATAAAATATCGACAGCATTTTCATACTGTTCCGGCGTGCCGCGGTGGGTGATGTCGCCGGTGATGATGCAGATTTCGGCGTCCCGGTGATAGGTGTTTACCTCATCAATGACCTTGCGCAGCGTCGCGGCCGCATCGGGCAGGCGCGACACATCATTTCGGGCCAGAATATGAAGGTCGGAAAGATGTATGAAT